>NZ_JCANUT010000006.1:0-125152 GCF_059569095.1 Propionivibrio pelophilus DSM 12018
CGCGCCCAGTAATGGGCGCTGGCGCACGCTTCCATGCCAATCAGGCAGGGCGCTTGCCCGGCAAAATAGCTGCGCACTTGCCGGCGCGTGAGCGTTCGCTTGACCTGCACCGCTTCGTGCCGATCCACGCCATGCACCTGAAATACTTGCTTTGCCAAATCCACTCCAACGCGCGTAAGGTTCATCTTGGACTCCTTCCTTCGTTTGACTGGTTGGTGACAACTCCAGTCTGGCACATCGATGCCGGTGGAAGGGAGGAGTCCATCCCATTGGCCTTCGCCGGAATGACGTGGCTTCCTTCTTGATTGGCTTCTTCCTAGAACGGCGAATCCGGGAAGTAGAACTTGCTCGCGTTCTCCTTGGTGATCAGCTCGGAAGGAATGATGTAGGTCGCCGGAAGTTTCTCGCCCTTCAGGCGCGCTTCCGCGGTGAGCTTGATCGAGTCATACATGAACTTCGGCGAATACGAGACGTTGGCCACGATGCGCGGGTCCTTGCCGTCCATCAGCGTCTTGATCATGCCCTTGGCACCGGCGCCACCGAAGACGATCTTGATGTCCTTACGCTTCGACTGGTCGATGGCCTTCAGCACGCCGACGGCCATGTCGTCGTCGGCTGCCCAGACGGCGTCGATCTGCTTGAAGCGCGTCAGGTAGTCCTGCATCACCTTGAACGCATCATCGCGATTCCAGTTGGCGTACCGGGCGTCGAGGATCTTGATATCCGGGTGGTTCTTCATGACGCCGGTGAACGCGTCCCAGCGCTCGTTGTCGAGCGTGGTGGCGATGCCGCGCAGGGCGACCAGGTTGCCCTTGCCGCCCATCGCCTTGGCGAGATACTCGGCCGGGATCTTGCCGAAGGCGGTGTTGTCGCCCGAGACGTAGGCGTCCTGCGCGCTGGTGTCGGTCAGGCCGCGGTCGACGACGGTCACGTAGACGCCCTTGTTATGCACTTCAGTCACCGGTTTCGTGAGCGCCGCCGATTCGAACGGGAAGACGACCAGCGTGTTGATCTTGCTCACGGCCATCAAGTCCTGCAACTGATTGGCCTGCTCGGCGGCGTTGGCGGCGGTCTTGACGATGACTTTCAGGTCCGGGTTGGCTTTCTCCAGGTCTTTCTTGGCCTGGTTCGCCCAGAACACGATGCCGCCGGTGAAGCCGTGCGTCGCGGCCGGGATGGCGACGCCGAGCACGACTTTCTCGGCGGCAGTGGCGGGCGCCATGCCCACAGCGGCGAAGGTAGCCAGAGCGGCGGCGGTAAGCGTCAGTTTGCTGATGATCGATTTCATTGCGAATGTCTCCTTGTATTGCCGATTGATCGGAATTGCTGGTGACTGCGGTGGGTGAAACCTGTTGCGATGAAAACTCCGTTTTATCGCCGGCTGCGTTGCAGGAAGGCGACGATGATGATGACGATGCCCTGTACCGCGGCATTGAGATACACGCTGATGATGCTGGTCAGGTTGAGGATGTTGCTGATCACCGAGAGCAGGATGGCGCCGATCACGGTGCCGGAAATCCTGCCTTCGCCACCCTTCAAGGCCGTGCCGCCGACGATCACCGAGGCAATCGCTTCCAGTTCCCACAACAGGCCGGTCGTCGGCGAGGCGGAGCCCAGGCGCGGCACGTAAAGCACGGTGGCAATGCCGACGCAGATGCCGAGCACGACGTAGGTGAGCATCTTGATGCGGTCGACTTCGACCGCGGCGTAGCGCGCCACCTGCTCGTTCGAGCCGATCGCCTGCACGTAGCGCCCGTAGCGCGTGCGGTTGAGCACCAGCGCGCCGACCAGCGCGGTAAGCAGGAAGACCCAGATCGGGATCGGCAGGCCGAGCACGCTGCCGTAATAAACCGGGCTATAGACGTCGGAGACGGCGTTGTCGAGCGTGATCGCGCCGCCGTTGGCGAAGTAGGTGAGATAGGCGCGGAAGATGCCGAGCGTGCCAAGGGTGACGATGAACGGCTCGATCCGCCCCTTGGTGATCAGCAGGCCGTGCGCCAGCCCGAACAGCGCGCCGAGCAGGAGCGCGAAGACGATGCCGAGGGTGACGACGAGATACGGCGACTCGATCGCCGCGCTGATCGCGTTCATCAGCAGGATCATCGCGCCGGCGATCAGCGCCGCCATTGAACCGACCGACAGATCGATGCCGCCGGCGATGATCACGAAGGTCATGCCGACAGCAATGATGCCGATGAAGGCCGTGCGCGTAAGCACGTTGAGCACGTTGGCGGCGGTCGCAAAGTCGGGGTTCAGCACCCAGCCGGCAATGCACAGCAGGATCAGGCCAAGCAGCGGCCCGAGGTCCTGCAGGCGTTGCGCCAGGCGGCTGCCCTGGCTCGTCGCGAGGCTGGCTGCGGGAGAGTTCGCCAGCGTGCTGGTGGTGGCGTCAGTGGGTACCGGTGGCATGAGCGATCAACTCCTCTTCGGTTAGCTGGTCGGCGTTGAGCGTCGCCTGCACCTTGCCGGCGCGCATCACGACGACGCGGTGACAAAGGCCGATCAGTTCGACGAGCTCGGACGAAATGACGACGACGCCGCGCCCTTCGCGGGCCAGCCGCTGGATCAGGAAATAGATGTCGCGCTTGGCACCGACGTCGACGCCGCGCGTCGGCTCGTCGAGCACGATGATCTTCGGGTCGGCGTGCAGGAACTTGGCCAGTGCCAGTTTCTGCTGGTTGCCCCCTGAAAGCGATCCGGCCCGGTTGTTCAGGTCGCCGGTGCGGATACCGAATTCCTCGACCTTTTCGCGCAGGGCGACGCGCTCGGCCTTCGGGTCGAGCAGCGGATGCGCGTAGCGTTCGAGCGTCAGCAGCGTCAGGTTTTCGCGCAGGCCGAGCTTGACGTGCAGTCCCTTGCCCTTGCGGTCTTCCGACAGGTAAGCGATGCCGTGGCGCACCCCCTGGCGCGGGCTGCGCAGATCGACGACCTGGCCGTCGATCTCGATCCGCCCGGCACTGCGCGGACGCAGGCCGAGCAGCCCCTCGAACAGCTCCGTGCGGCCGGCGCCGACCAGCCCGGCAAAACCGAGGATTTCGCCCGGACGAATCTCGAAACTCACATCCTTCGCCCAGCCGGGCACGCTGACGCCGCTGGCCTTGAACATCGGTTCGGCGGCGGGCGGCACGTCCTTCGGCGGGAACATGTCGGAGACGTCGCGCCCGACCATCAGGTTGGCCATCTGCTGGCGCGTCGTTTCGGCGGTCGGCGCGCGCGCGACGAAGTTACCGTCGCGCAGGACGACGATCTCGTCGGTGACGCGTTCCACCTCCTCGAGCTTGTGCGAGATGTAGATGATCGTCACGCCCTCGGCTTTCAGCTGCGCGATCAGCGCGAACAGACGCTCCGTCTCGGTCGGCGTCAGCGTCGCCGTCGGCTCGTCCATCACCAGCAGGCGGGCGTTGCGCGATACGGCCTTGGCGATCTCGACGAGTTGCTTTTCGGCGACGATCAGCCGGCGCACCTTGGTTTCCGGATCGGCTTCCAGTCCGATGCGTTGCATGGCCGCCTTGGCGGCAGCGTTCATGCTGCGGTCGTCGAGGAACAGCCCCTTCTGTTTTTCGTGGCCGAGGAAGATGTTCTGCGCGATGGTCAGGTCTTCGGCGAGGTTGAATTCCTGGTGAATCAGAACAACGCCCTCGCGCTCAGCCTCGCGCGAGTTGGCGAAGCGATGCGGCACGCCGTTGATCGTGAAGTCGCCGTCGCTGGCCTGCTCGTAGCCGGAGAGGATCTTCACCAGCGTCGACTTGCCGGCACCGTTCTCGCCGAGGAGCCCGACGACCTTGCCCGGCTCGAGCGAAAAACTGACGCCGTGGAGGACTTCGACGAGGCCGAAGTTCTTTGTGACAGAACGGAAATCGACGGCAAGGCTCATGGCTGCCCCCCGGGTAACACGCCGCGCACGCGCATCGTTTCCTGCAAGGCCATGGCCGCGCAGCCGATCACGCCGGCGCGGTCGCCAAGCGGCGCGTAGAGGATTTCCAGGTGGCGCGTCGACAGCGGCAACGAGCGCTGGTAGATGCTCTGGCGGATCGCTGCAAGGAACATCGGGCCGATATGCGAGATGCCGCCAGCGATGAAGATGTGCGACGGGTTGAAGAAATTGACGACGGTCGCGAGCATCTGGCCGATCAGCTTGCCGGAGAGCTTGATGATCGCGTTCGCCGCCACGTCGCCGCCGCGGCTTGCCTGGCCGACGTCCTCTGGCGTGATCACGCCGTTGGTCGCCAGCACCTGCGCCAGCTGCGGGCTCTTGCCGGCCTTCGCCGCCTCGGTGCCCTGACGCGCGATCGCCGGGCCTGCTGCCATGATCTCGACGCAGCCCTGGTTGCCGCAATGGCAGCGCTCGCCGGCGGGATCGACGCAGATGTGGCCGACGTCGCCGGCCGAGCCGTTGCTGCCGCGATAGATCATGCGGTTGCAGACGATGCCGCAGCCGATGCCGGTGCCGACCTTGATGACGAGGAAGTTGGGCAGCTTGCGGTGCAGCCGCCACAGTTCGCCCATGGCCATCACGTTCACGTCGTTGTCGATGAATACGGGCGCAGCGTACTCGTCGCGCAGGTATTCACGGATCGAAAAACCTTCCCAGCCGGGCATGATCGGCGGCGCGACGAGCAGGCCGCTGTCGAACTCGACCGGACCGGGCACGCCGATGCCGATGCCGATCACCTTCTCGGCGCGGACATTGCAACGCTTGCGCAGGTCGCGCAGGATGTCCTTGACGCGCGAGAGGACGACGCCCGGACCTGCGGCGATTTCGATGGCTTCGGTGTGGTGGGCGAGAACGGTCATGTCCGGCGCCACCAGCGCGACGTCGACGCTCGATGCGCCGAGGTCGATGGCGGCGAGGACACCCATGCTGGCGGAGAGCAGCAGAGTTTCGGGACGACGGCCACCGGAGGATACCTGCGGCCCGGTTTCGTCGAGCATGCCGCGCTCGATCAGCGCCGCCGTCGCCATGTTGGCCTTGCTGCGCGAAAAACCGGATTGTTCGGCGAGTTCCGAACGCGAGATGCCCGACGACCAGAAAACCGTCTCCAGCACCGTGATCTCGGCGGGCGAAAGATCGTCCCAGCGAACCGTCACTTACCCCTCCTTATGGTCGAACACGAATGTCCGTCGGCTGACTTCACCTGTTTGGAGTGATGATAGGCAACGCCACTTCGGATATACAAGGCCAAACTTCGGCCAAATTATGTCTTAAGTCGCGCAGACGCGGAGAGAGAACCGCTTCGCCGCTACTGGAAGAATCGTACGATAAGTCGACGAGATCAGCGTGGCACGGCGGCTCCAGCGGAGCCGCCGCCAGGAGGTTGCTGCGTTATCGACTCACGCCAACCGTTCAGCGCCCGCTCATCGCAACGTAATCCCGCGCCTCCGGCCCGGTGTAGATCTGCCGCGGGCGGGAAATCTTCTGCTCGCTGTCGGTGAGCAATTCGAGCCAGTGCGCAACCCAGCCGCAGGTGCGCGGCACGGCGAACATCACGGTAAACATCGACGCCGGCAGCTTCATCGCGCGATAGATCAGGCCGGAGTAGAAGTCGACGTTGGGATAGAGCTTGCGCGAGACGAAGTAGTCGTCCTGCAGCGCGACCCGTTCGAGTTCCAGCGCGACGTCGAGCAGCTGGTTGTGGCCGGTTACCTTGAACACTTCCTCGGCGGTGGCCTTGATGATCCGACAGCGCGGATCGTAGTTCTTGTAGACGCGGTGGCCGAAGCCCATCAGGCGCTCGCCCTCGCCCTTCTTCACCCGCTCGATGAAGGCCGGGACGTTCTCCGGCGTGCCGATGTCCTCCAGCATGCGCAGCACCGCCTCGTTCGCCGCGCCGTGCAGCGGACCGTACAAGGCCGCCGCCGCGCCGGCCAGCGCCGAGTAGGGATCGGCCTGCGACGAACCGATCACGCGCATGGCGTTGGTGCCGCAGTTCTGCTCGTGGTCGGCGTGCAGGATGAACAGGATGTTGATCGCCCGCTCCAGCACCGGATCGGGTTCGTACTTGAACTCGGTCATGCGGAACATCATGCGCAGAAAATTGCCGATGTAGCTCAGGCTGTCGTCCGGGTAATTGACCGGCCAGCCGTGGTTGTGCCGGTAGGTGAAGGCGGCGATCGTCGCCACCTTGGCGATCATCCGCTCGACCTGCAGCCGGCGGTTGGCCGGGTCGGTCACCCGCCGCGAATCCGGGTAATGCGTGGACAGCGCGCCCACGGCGCTGATGAAGACACTCATCGGATGCGCGTTGAAGCGGAAGCTCTGGATCATCTGCTCGATGTTGGTATGCAGCAGCGTGTGGCGGCTGATGTCGAACTCCCACTTCGCCAACTGCTCCGCCGTCGGCAGTTCGCCGAAGATGATCAGGTAGGCGGTTTCGAGATACGAGCTTTGCGCCGCCAACTGCTCGATCGGGTAGCCGCGATAGCGCAGGATGCCGGCATCGCCGTCGATGTAGGTGATGGCGCTGCGGGTCGAGGCGGTATTGGTGAAGCCCGGATCGTAGCTCATCAGGCCGAAATCCTCCTGATTCACCTTGATCTGGCGCAGATCCATGGCCCGCACGGAGCCATCCACGATCGGGACCTCGTAAGACGTCCCGGTGCGATTGTCGACAACGGAGAGTGTGTTTTTTGACATGGCGCTTAACGTATAAGTAAGTAAAAATTTAACAAACAGAAGAAATTGGAAAGCAAAGCGATTATTCCAGAAATTTCTTTACTTGTGCGCATTGCGCATCATGTTGTGCGTATTTTTCACAATATACTAATAGGCGTGCGCAAGTCGCCGTCAGCACGGCCGGCTATTGGCTCACCGTTCTGCGTTGCTTACAGGAAGCGTCGAATCCGCTCGACAGCCTCAGCCAGCCGCTCGACGCTCGTCGTGTAGGCGAAGCGCAGATGGGATTTCGGCGCGCACTTGCCGAAATCGAGCCCGGGCGTCACCGCCACGCCGGCCGTCTCGAGCAAGCGGCGGGCGAAGGCGTCGCTGTCGTCGGTCAGCTGGCTGCAGTCGGCGTAGATGTAGAACGCGCCTTCGGGTTTGGCCGTCAGGCGGAAGCCGAGCGATTCGAGCGCGGGGGCAAGAAAATCGCGGCGGCGCTTGAATTCGGCGCGGCGTGATTCGAGGATTTCCAGCGTTTCCGGTTTGAACGCCGCCAGTGCTGCGTACTGTGCCGGCGTCGGCGGAGAAAGGTACAGGTTCTGCGCCAGCACCTCGACCTGACGGACGAAACGCTCGGGCACGATCGCCCAGCCGAGTCGCCAACCGGTCATGTTGAAGTACTTGGAGAAGCTCTGCACGACGAAGATATCGTCGCCGTATTGCAGCGCCGTCGGCACGTCGCGTTCGTAGGTCAGCCCGTGGTAGATCTCGTCGAGGATCAGTTGGCCGCCCTTCTCCCGAACACGGCTGGCGATGCCGGCCAGCACGGCGTCGTCGAACACCGTCCCGGTCGGATTGGCCGGAGAAGCGAACAAGGCCCCGGCGGTGCGCCCACTCCAGTAGCGATCGATATCGGCAACCGTCGGCTGGAAATTGCTCGCAGCATCGACCGGAATGGCGACCGGTATCCCCTCGAAGCAGCGGATGAAGTTGAGATTGCACGGGTAGCACGGATCGGTCACCAGCCATTCACTGCCGGGCTCGACGAGACAGGCCAGCGCCAGCAGCAGCGCCGCCGAGGCGCCGGACGTGACGACCACGCGCGACGCGGGAACGCTGACGCCGTAGCGCGTCCGGTAGAAATCGGCGATGGCGGCGCGCAATTCGGGCAGGCCGAGCGCCGGGGTATAAAACACCCGCCCGGAAGCGATGTGTTCCTGTGTCGCGGCGATGATCGGCGCCGGCGTCGGAAAATCCGGCTCACCGACCTCCATGTGAATGATGTCGCGCCCCTCCTGTTCCAGCTGGCGCGCGCGAGCCAGCAGTTCCATGACGTGAAACGGGGCGATATTGGCAAGGCGGGAAGCGGGATTCAGGGACATGTCGATCCATGGCGGAAGAAGGAGAGACGCAAAGTCTACACGCTTGCCTCTGCCCTGCGCGCAATGACGCTCATGGCGTGGCGCGTCTTTTCCGCCGACACGCAAGCACTCCGAACAATGCGAATGATGCGAACAACCCGGCCAGCCAGTCGACTCCGACCACCGGATAGAACGTCCGCGTCGGCAATCCGCTCGATGCGCTCTCGGGAAAAGACAATACTTCGACGAAAAAGCCCCCAGCTTGGCTGAGGGCTATTTCGTACAGAGACACTCTCCCTGACTATCCGCGCCTTAGCGACTCGTTCAACGCTTCCAGCGCCTCGGCGCCCGGGCAAAGTTCGGCAAGACTCAGCTGATTGAGCGGCGTTTCCACCGTATTGAGGTAGCGGTGCAGTTCCTCGCCGGTGCTGTCGACATAGATCAAGCCGGTGACGATCTCGCCGAGGGCGTGCCGTTCCTGCAAGTAGTTCATCGCCCCGACGCGGTCGGACGGATCGTAGTCCTCGCCGAGCTTGCGCAGGCACAGAACCGAACCGTCGTGCTGGACGACGCGGCGCAGTTCACCCGGAGCGTAGGTCGCGGAGATCTTGTCCTTGGGCAGGATCACGTCGAGCCTGTTGATCGCCTCGTTGTGCTCGCGCACGTAGTCGTAGCTCTTGGTCGAGCCGGCGTGGTTGTTGAAGGTCACGCACGGGCTGATCACGTCGATCAGCGCCGGACCACGGTGGCGCATCGCGCCCTTGATCAGCGGGATCAGCTGCTCCTTGTCGCCGGAGAAGCTGCGCGCGACGTACGTGGCTCCGAGTTGCAGGGCGAGCGCCACGAGGTCGATCGGCGAGTCGTTGTTCACTACGCCGCGCTTGCTCTTCGAGCCCTTGTCGGCGGTCGCGGAGAACTGGCCCTTGGTCAGGCCATAGACGCCGTTGTTCTCGACGATGTAGACCATGTTGACGCCGCGCCGCATGGCGTGCGCGAACTGGCCGATGCCGATCGAGGCGGAGTCGCCGTCGCCGGACACGCCGAGGTAGAGCAGGTCGCGGTTGGCCATGGCGGCGCCGGTCAGCACCGAAGGCATACGCCCGTGCGTGGTGTTGAAGCCGTGCGAGTTGCCGAGGAAGTAGTCCGGGGTCTTCGACGAGCAGCCGATGCCGGAGAGCTTGGCGACGCGGTGCGGCTCGATGTCGAGGTCGAAGCAGGCCTGGACGACGGACGCGCTGATCGAGTCGTGGCCGCAGCCGGCGCAGAGGGTGGAAATCGCCCCTTCGTAGTCGCGCTTGGTGTAGCCGAGCGCGTTCTTCGGGGTATCAGGGCGCAGTAGTTTGGGTTTGGCAAGATAGGTCATGAAGCCACCTGTTGACGCAACGGGGTCACGTTGTTTTGCTTGACGATGTCGGTGATGCGGCCGGCGATGAAGCCGGCGGTGATCGGCGTGCCGTCGTAGTGCAGGACGCGGATCAGGCGCTTCGGATCGATATCGCCTTCGTTGATGATCATCGTGCGCAGCTGGGCGCTTTCGTTCTGCTCGACGACGAACACGTAGTCGTGGTCAGCGATGAAGTCCATCACCTCGTCGGCAAACGGGAAGGCGCGGACGCGCATCAGATCGACATGCACGCCCTGCTTCTCGAGCATGGCGAAGGCTTCGGCCATCGCCGGGCTGGTCGAACCGTAATAGATCGCGCCGTAGCGGGTCGGCTGGCTGGCCTTCTGGCTGACCGGTGCCGGCACGAGCTTGCGCGCCGTGACGAACTTGCGGCGCAGGCGCTCCATGTTGTAGACGTAGTCGGTACCGGCTTCGCTGTACTTCGCGTAGGCGTTGCGCGTGGTGCCGCGACTGAAGAAGGCGCCCTTGGTCGGATGCGTGCCGGGGATCGTGCGGTACGGGATGCCGTCACCATCGACGTCGAGGTAGCGGCCGAAGTTCTTGCCGGCATCCAGATCGGCGGCGCTCATCACCTTGCCGCGGTCGTACTGGCGGCTGTCGTCCCAGTCGAAGGGCTTGCACAGCACTTCGTTCATGCCGATGTCGAGGTCGGACATCACAAAGACCGGGGTCTGCAAGCGCTCGGCGAGGTCGAAGGCCTGCGCGGTGAGGGTAAAGCACTCATACGGGTCTTCGGGGAAAAGAAGGATGTGCTTGGTGTCGCCGTGCGAGGCGTAGGCGCAGGCGATCAGGTCGGACTGCTGGGTACGCGTCGGCATGCCGGTGGACGGGCCACCGCGCTGGACGTTGACGACCACCGCTGGAACCTCGGCGAAGTAGGCGAGGCCAAAGAACTCCTGCATCAGCGAGATGCCAGGACCGGAGGTGGCAGTGAAGGCCCGAGCACCGTTCCACGAGGCGCCGATGACCATGCCGATCGCGGCAAGTTCGTCTTCGGCCTGGACGATGGCGTAACGGCCCATGCCGTTGTCCGGGTCGGTGCGGAACTTGCGGCAGTAGCTGATGAAGGCTTCGATGACCGAGGTCGACGGCGTGATCGGGTACCAGCCGACGACGGTCGCGCCACCATAGACGGCGCCAAGGCCGCAGGCGTCGTTGCCGTTGCTGAAGATGCGGTTGCCAACGCCGTCAGAACGCTCGACGCGCAGGCCGATCGGGCACGGCAGATGGGCCTTGGCTTCGTCGTAGCCGAGCTTCAGGGCCTGGACGTTGGAGGCGATCAGCTTTTCCTTGCCGCGGAACTGGTGCGAAATCAGCCCTTCGACGACCGAGAAATCCATGTCGAGCAGCGCGGTGAGCGCGCCGACGTAGAGGATGTTCTTCATCAGCTGGCGCTGGCGCGGGTCGGTGTATTCGCGGGTGCAGATTTCGGTCAGCGGCAGGCCGAGGACATTGATGTCGTCACGGAAGCGCGAACGCGGCAGCATCTTGGTGTTGTCGTAGAACAGATAGCCGCCCGGCGACAGTTCGGCGACGTCGCGGTCCCAAGTCTGCGGGTTCATGGCGACCATCAGGTCGCAGCCGCCTTTGCGCCCGAGCCAGCCTTCGCCGGAGACACGCATTTCGTACCAGGTCGGCAGCCCCTGGATGTTCGACGGAAAGATGTTGCGCGGTGCCACCGGGACGCCCATGCCCATCACGGCCCGGGCGAAGAGTTCATTCGCCGACGCGGAGCCGGTGCCATTGATGTTGGCGAACTTGATGACGAAGTCGTTGATTTTCTGCAAGGGTTGCACGGTACTCATGTTCTGGGAGCCTCTCTGCCGGCCTGGGCGGTCTCGATGTAGAACTTCTGCATGTCCCAGGCGCCGGTCGGGCAGCGTTCGGCACACATGCCGCAATGCAGACAGATGTTTTCGTCCTTGACCATGACCCGTCCGGTCTTCAGGCCGTTGGCGACGAGCAGATCCTGGGCCGTGTTTTTCGCAGGGGCCTTGAGCCGCCCGCGCAGGTCCTCTTCCTCACCGTCCGCGGTGAAGGTGATGCATTCGGTCGGGCAAATGTCGACGCAGGCGTCGCATTCGATGCAGGCCTTGGGGGTGAAGACGGTCTGGACGTCGCAGTTGAGGCAACGCTCCGCTTCGGAGCAGGCCATCAGCGGATCAAAGCCGAGTTCGAGTTCGAGCTTGATGTCCTTCAAGGTTTTTTCCAGCGCCTTGACCGGGACCTTCTTGCGCTCTTCCTCGGAGACCTGGTTGTCGTAGCTCCACTCGTGGATGCCCATCTTCTGGCTGGTGAGAGTGAAGGCATGCGGCGGCCGGTCGGCGGTCTTCTTGCCCTTGCAGAAGAGGTCGATGGAGATCGCCGCTTCGTGGCCGTGGGCGACGGCGGTAATGATGTTCTTCGGACCGAAGGCGGCGTCGCCGCCGAAGAAGACTTTCGGCAGGGTCGACTGGAAGGTCTTTTCGTCGAGGACCGGCAAGCCCCATTTGTTGAATTCGAGGCCGATGTCTTTCTCGATCCACGGGAAAGCGTTTTCCTGGCCGATGGCGACCAGCACTTCGTCGCATTCCATGAAGACGTCGGGTTCGCCCGTCGGGACGAGGTTGCGGCGGCCCTTCTCGTCGTATTCGGCCTTGACGATCTCGAACTTAACGCCGAGGAGCTTGCCGTTCTCATGCACGAATTCCTTGGGCACGTGCATGTTGATGATCGGGATCTGCTCGTGCAGGGCTTCTTCCTTCTCCCACGGGGAGGCTTTCATTTCCTCGAAGCCGCTGCGTACGACGACTTTCACGTCGGCGCCGCCGAGACGGCGGGCGGAACGGCAGCAATCCATGGCGGTGTTGCCGCCACCGAGGACGATGACGCGAGGCGAAACGGTGGTGGTGTGGCCGAAGGCGACATTGGCCAGCCATTCGATGCCGATGTGGATGTGCTTGGCGGCTTCCTGGCGGCCGGGGATGTCGGCGTCACGGCCGCGCGGAGCGCCGGTTCCGACGAAGACGGCATCCCACTGGTCGCCGTCGGTCATTTCCTTGAGGCTTTTGACCCAGTGGTTGAGCTCGAGCTTCACGCCCAGATTGAGGATGTAGTTGCATTCCTCGTCGATGACGCTGTCGGGCAGACGGAACTTCGGAATCTGCGTGCGCACCATGCCGCCGGGCGCCTTGCCGTTGTCGAAGATGCTGACTTCGTAGCCTTGCAACGCGAGGTCGCGCGCGACGGTCAGGGAAGCGGGGCCGGCGCCGATGCAGGCGACGCGCTTGCCGTTCTTCTTCTCCGGTGCCACGGGCAGCCGGTCGGAGATGTCGTCCTTCATGTCGGCCGCGACGCGCTTCAGCCGGCAAATCGCCACCGGCTCCTTGTCGATCCGCCCGCGCCGGCACGCCGGTTCGCACGGCCGGTCGCACACCCGTCCCAGAATTCCGGGAAAGACGTTCGACTTCCAGTTGATCATGTACGCTTCCGCGTAACGCCCTCCGGCAATCAGCCGGATGTATTCAGGTACCGGTGTGTGCGCCGGACACGCCCACTGGCAGTCCACTACCTTGTGGTAGTAAGCGTCTCCGCCTGTATTCGTCGGTTTCACGTGTTGAGAACTCCACTTGCTAACTAAATGGTCGACAGAAAAGTCGACTCCCGAAAAAAGCCCAGCGAAAATGAGTGTAGCACTCAGAACCTAGCGTTAGGAATTGCTAAATATTTCGTTAAATGTGACTAATCGGAACAACTCCAAAAACACAAAATACGCTAACCTTCTCAGTACTCAATAATCTCCAGGAGTTCCCTATGGCTTTGCGCGCAATCATTTTTGATGTCGACGGGACGTTGGCCAATACCGAGCGAGACGGGCACCGCCCCGCTTTCAACGCCGCATTCGCCGAACTTGGTCTGCCCTGGCACTGGGACGAGTCGTTCTACGGGACGCTGCTGGTAAAAGGGGGCGGTCTGGAACGCCTGTATTTCTATGCCGAGCATTTCGACCCGGCAACGCGCGCCCGTCCGGATTTCGACGAAATGATGCACCGGGTGCATGAGATAAAAACGCGCAACTACCAGCGTCTGCTGGCTGCGGGAGCCATTCCGCTACGCGCCGACATCGGACAACTGATCTGCGATGCGCGCACCGAAGGCGTCCGGCTGGGAATCGCGTCGAGTTCCAAGCAGGAAAACGTCGTCGGCCTGTTGCGCGCCAACCTCGGCCCGAACGCCGACGCGTGGTTCGACGCCATCGTTTCCGGCGAGCTGGTGCAGGCGAAGAAGCCTTCGCCGGACGTTTACAAGAAAGTGCTCGAGCAACTCAGTCTCCCGGCGCGTGACTGTCTCGTCGTCGAGGATTCGGCGCACGGCCTCGCCGCCAGCCTGGCGGCCGGCATTCCGACAGTCATCACGTTGAGCGATTACACGCACGACGAGGACTTCGAAGGGGCGCGCATGGTCCTGCACGAAACGGATCACCTATCACTGGAGGAGCTGCGCCTGTGGCACGCCACGGCGAGCACGAGCTGAGCTTCTCCCGTCTTTCCCGTTTGCCAAGGCCTGACCGTTTGGATCAGGCCTTTTCTTTGAGCGACCGTTTAGCGTAGACGTCGAAGCGACCGGCATTCCCTTCGAGCGAAAAACTCACCTTGCCGCCGGCAAGAGCCGGTGCCTTGCGCGGACGCTTGACCACGACGCGATGCGACGCCAGCGCCAGCGCCGCGTCCAGAAGTTCGTCGGCGTCCAGGTCATCACCGACCAGCGGGCGAAACAGGCGCATCTCCTTCTTGACCAGCGCGCTCTTGTCGCGATGCGGGAACATCGGATCCAAATAGATCACTTGCGGCGCTTCCTGCGGCACTTCTGCACCCCACGTTCGCATAATCTGAATGGCGTCCCCGACCCGCAGATGCATTTTCGCGATGATCGGCGCAATTTCCGCATCCTCGCGAGCGCGCGCCAAACCGTCCTCGAGCAGAACGGCAATCAGCGGCTGACGCTCGATCAGCGTCACCTCGCACCCCAGCGTGGCGAGAACGAACGCATCGCGCCCCAGACCGGCCGTCGCATCGACCACCGTCGGCCGGACGCCGGGCTGAACACCCACCGCCTTGGCGATCATCTGGCCGCTCCCCCCGCCGAACTGGCGGCGATGCCCGACGGCACCGCCAACGAAATCAACACGGACCGGACCGGGCGCCCCGGGGTGGAGATCCACCAGTTGCACGCCGAATTCACCGCCCTGAGCCCCGCACTGAAGGGAAAACTCGGCCTCACCTCCGAGGGGCAAACCGAGCCGCGTCGCCAAGTCCTTCGCCCGCTCCTCCGCATCGGCGGAAAGCGCCTCGACGCGCACCAGCACGTCCGGTCGCTCATTCTCCACCACGCACGCCCCCCTGCGTAAATGACGAGCAGAGACTGACGCATTTCTTCGCCAGGATATCCGTCGGATCGAGTACGACGACGGTTTTACCGGCCACGGGGAAGGCATCGCTTCGCTCGACCAGCAAGGGCAATTCGGTGCAGCCGAGCACGATGATTTCGGCACCGCGCTCAACCAACGAAGCCATCGCAAACATGAGATCGTCGACGCATTTCCCACTGGTAAAGCCGGCCTTGACGCCCTGCGCCCCATAGATGGCGTCCATCACCCGCAGCTGGTTTTCCGTGTCGGGCACGAGCAGTTCGAATCCCGCCGGGACGATCACGTCGTGATAGACGCGGCTGCCGATCGTCCCGCTCGTCGCCAGAAGACCGACCACTTTCCGCCCCTGGCAGTGCTTCCTGATGTACTCCACCGTTTCGAACAGCATATTGACGATCGGAATCGCCAGATACGGCTGGATCCGCTCGACGAAGGCGTGCGCGGTATTACAGGGAATGGCGATGATGTCCGCCTCGTCCGCTTCGAGTTTCTTGCATGTCGAGTACAGCGCGATGGTCGGATCGACACCGTCACCGAGCAGGTTTTCCGTCCGGTCTGGAATTTGCGGATTCTGCTCGACGACGACCTTGAAATGCTCCTGATCGCGCCCTGCCGGAGTATTGCGCACGATCTTGTTCATGAAGTCGACCGTCGCCGCCGGCCCGACGCCGCCGACCACGCCGATCTTGAACGGTCGGGCCTTCTGCGTGGCGCCGCCGACCGCCGCGTAGTCGGCGTAAATCTGGTTGGCATCGACGATCGGAATGCCCCGCTCCTGAAGGGCGTTGATCACTACCGGAATTTCGGAAAACCCGGGCAGAATCAGCTGGGCGCCCTGCCCGACCAGATCCTCGCAGGCCCGCATCAGCTTTTCTACCGAAGCGCCGCGCAGGCATCCCGCCTTGATTCCGTCCGGACCGTAGATGGCCGGCATGACGCAATCGCGTTGAATACTGTCCGCCGGATAGTGGATGCTCCATTCCCCTGCCGGAAAATAACGCTCGAACAGCGTGCGGGAACGCACGTAATCGGACGTCAGCACACCGAAATTCCTGACGCCCGGATACCGGCGCTGAACGTGGTCACGCAGCGCCTCCATCATATTGACGATGGGCAGCGTCGCCTCCGCCGAAATTTCGTCGATAAACGTGTGGCTGAGGAAGCACGGCAGCAGTACCGTGTCGACGTGCCGATCGGCAAACCCCTGGATCATGTCGAAGACGTAGATCTTCCGGCCGTTCTGCGACGCACCGCGATCGCCGGGATTTTCCTCTTCGCGGAAAGGGTGCTGCTCGAAAAGGATTTCTGGCTGACTCGAACCGCTCCTTGCCGGCAAGGCCTTGACCAGCTTAAGAAAAACGTCGGCGGCACCCAGCGCGCCAAGCCCTCCGACAATACCAAAACGCCGCCTGTTTCCTTGATCCGGCACGACACCAACCTCCAAAAAAGAAACCGCGGCGACCAGGCACCGCGGCTGCATTCGCTTAAAAGTTCCGACAAATTACCTACGCCCACTTCTCCAGGTCCAGCTCTTTCTCGGCTTTGGCCACGATAGCGCTTCCCGCCATGTCACCCGTAACGTTCAGCGCAGTCCGTCCCATGTCGAGCAGCGCGTCGATACCGAGAATCATGGCATAGGCAGCTGCGACGGCCGAACCGGTTTCGACTTTCAAGCCGATCGATTCGAGCACCATCAGCAGCATTATCGCACCGGCACCCGGCACACCGGCGGTGCCGATACTTGCCAGCGTCGCGGTAATGACGACCGTCATCTGCTGATCCATGGTCAGCGGATGACCGGTTGCGTAGCCGATGAACATGGCACAGACGCCGAGATAGATCGCCGTCCCATCCATGTTGATGGTGGCACCGAGCGGCAGGGTGAAGGAACTGATGTTGCGTGGCACGCCGAGGTTTTCTTCCGATACACGCATCGTCACCGGCAAGGTGCCGCTCGAAGAGCGCGTGACGAACGCGGTGATCATCGCCTCGTCAGCACCCTTCAGGAAGCGGAACAGGCCCAGGTTGAAAACCGCCATGAAACCACCGTAGCAAATGAAGAGGTGCGCCACCAGACCAAGATAGACAGCCAGCGTGACCATCAGCAACGGCCCGAGCGCCTTAGGACCCTGCTGGGCGAAGACGATGGCGATCAGGAAGAAGACGCCGATCGGAGCATACTGCATGATGCCGCGAACCAGCCGGTACATGGTTTCCGCCGCGGCGTTGATCAACTGGAAGAGGTTCTCGGCATGCCGGGCCAACGCAGCATCCTTGGCATCCTTGACGTAGGATATGGCCAGACCGAAAAGCACCGAGAAGAAGATGATAGGCAGAACATCTCCCTTTGCCAGCGACTCGGCCGGATTGGTCGGCACGATGTTCAGCAGGATCGTGCCGATCTTCGGCGCCTCGGCCACCTTGCCCTTGATCGCTTCGTTGCCGATGATGTTCATGCCGTCCCCGGGCTGGAGAATGTTGGCGAACACCAGACCGATGGTCACGGCCACCGCGGAGGTCAGCAAGTAATAGAGAACGATCTTCACGCCCACCCGCCCCAGGCGGGACGGCGCGATGCTGGCCGCACCGGCGATCAGCGAGAAGAGAATGACCGGCACCACGATCATCTTCAGCAAGCGTATGAAGATATCGCCGAAAAACCTGGTGTTATCGACGAAGGTCTTGACCGTGTCCGGACTGCCATATCCCAGCACGATTCCCAGCACGGCACCGGCAATCAATCCGATCAGGATTCGCATCAGCAGATTCGACTTGAAGTACCAATCCAGCATCCCTTTGTTTTCACTCACGATGGCTCCTCCCAGGAAGATGCAACAACAGTTGAAAAAAACAAACGACAAGCAACGCAATTCATGCTTCGACACGCGACTGGTGATCTGGAATCAGCATAGATGACCCGCCCGTGTTTTGCGATGCATCGGTTCATTGAGGCATCTCACCGGAATGTGTCCCCTAAAAAGCACAGCCCGGCAAGCATTACGCCTGTCGGGCTGTTGTTCGGCCCCCCCGGGTGTAGACCGGGGCGAAACCGGGATCGCGCTGGGAGCGGAGGGCGCTTACACCGTCACGCTTTCCGCCGCTTCCTTGAACTCCTCGATCTGGTCGAAGTTCATGTAGCGATAGACATCCGCCGCCTTGGCATTGACCGCCTGGATCTGCTCCATGTACTCGGCCACGGTCGGGATCTTGCCCATCAGCGCGCACATCGCCGCCAGCTCGGCCGATCCGAGATAAACCAGCGTGTCGATGCCCAGGCGGTTCGGGAAGTTGCGCGTCGAGGTCGACATCGCCGTGCTGCCCTTCTTCACCTGCGCCTGATTTCCCATGCACAGCGAACAGCCCGGCATTTCCATGCGCGCGCCGCTCTTGCCGAGCACGCCGTAGTAGCCTTCCTCGGAGAGGATCATGGCGTCCATCTTGGTCGGCGGAGCAATCCACAGGCGGGTCGGGATGTCCGACTTGCCGTCGAGGACCTTGCCAGCGGCGCGGAAGTGGCCGATGTTGGTCATGCACGAGCCGATGAAGACTTCGTCGATCTTGGCACCGGCGACTTCGGACAGCAGCTTGACGTCGTCCGGATCGTTCGGGCAGGCGACGATCGGCTCCTTGATCTCGGCGAGATCGATCTCGATCACGGCGGCGTACTCGGCGTCGGCATCGGCCTTGAGCAGTTGCGGATTGGCGATCCAGTCCTCCATCGCCTTGACGCGGCGGGCCAGCGCCTTGGCATCCTGGTAGCCGTTGGCGATCATCCACTTCAGCAACGTGGCGTTCGAACGCAGGTACTCGATGATCGGCTCCTTGTTCAGCTGCACGGTACAGGCGGCGGCGGAGCGCTCGGCCGAGGCGTCGGTCAATTCGAAGGCCTGCTCGACCTTGAGATCCGGCAGCCCTTCGATTTCAAGGATGCGGCCGTTGAAGACGTTCTTCTTGCCCTTCTTCTCGACGGTCATCAAGCCTTGCTTGATGGCGTAGTAGGGAATGGCGTTGACCAGGTCGCGCAGGGTGATGCCGGGATTCATCTGCCCCTTGAAGCGCACCAGCACCGATTCCGGCATGTCCAGCGGCATGGTGCCAGTGGCGGCAGCGAAGGCCACCAGTCCGGAACCGGCCGGGAAGGAAATGCCGATCGGGAAGCGGGTGTGCGAATCGCCGCCGGTGCCGACGGTATCCGGCAGGCACATGCGGTTCAGCCAGCTGTGGATGACGCCGTCGCCCGGACGCAGCGAAACGCCGGAACGGTTGGTGATGAAGCCGGGCAGCGTACGGTGGGTCTTGATGTCGACCAGCTTCGGATACGCGGCGGTGTGGCAGAACGACTGCATGACGAGGTCGGCCGAGAAGCCGAGGCAGGCCAGATCCTTCAGTTCGTCGCGGGTCATCGGGCCGGTGGTGTCCTGCGACCCGACGGTGGTCATCTTCGGCTCGCAGTAGGCGTTCGGGCGGACGCCCTTGCCTTCCGGAAGGCCACAGGCACGGCCGACCATCTTCTGCGCCAGCGAGAAGCCCTTGCCGGTATCGACAGGTTCCTGCGGCATCTTGAACAGCGTCGAGGGCGGCAGGCCGAGCGCTTCGCGGGCACGCGCCGTCAGGCCGCGGCCGATGATCAGCGGGATGCGGCCGCCGGCACGCACTTCATCGAGGATGACCGGAGTCTTCAACTGCGATTCGGCGATGACCTGGCCGTTCTTCAGCGCGACGACCTTGGTCGTGGCGGCATCGATCTTCAGCTCGATCTCGTCGCCCATTTCCATTTGCGCGACATCGATTTCGACCGGTAGCGCACCGGCGTCTTCCAGCGTGTTGTAGAAGATCGGCGCAATCTTGGAGCCGAGCGCCACGCCACCGAAACGCTTGTTCGGCACGAAGGGGATGTCCTCGCCGGTCCACCACAGCACCGAATTGGCCGCCGACTTGCGCGAGGAACCGGTACCGACTACGTCGCCGACGTAGGCGATCAGGTTGCCCTTCCTGGCCAGCACTTCGAGCTGCTGGATCGGGCCGCGGACGCCCGCCTGGTCCGGCTCGATGCCGGCGCGCGGGTTCTTCAGCATGGCAAGGGCGTGCAGCGGAATATCCGGACGGGTCGTCGCATCCGGCGCCGGCGACAGGTCGTCCGTGTTGGTTTCGCCGGTGACCTTGAACACCGTCAGCTTCTGGCTGGAGGGCACTTCCGGGCGCGAGGTGAACCATTCGGCGTCGGCCCAGGACTGGACGACAGCCTTGGCGTTGGCGACGCCCTGGTCGGCCAACGCCTTGACGTCGTTGAAGAAATCGAACACCAGCAGCGTCTTTTTCAGGGCCTCGGCAGCGACGGCGCCGACTTCGGCATCGGCCAGCACGTCGATCAGCGGCTTGACGTTGTAACCGCCGAGCATGGTGCCGAGCAGTTCGGTCGCCTTGGCGCGGGAGATCAGCGGACAGGAGGCTTCTCCCTTGGCCAGTTTGGCCAGGAATTCGGCCTTGACCTTCGCGGCGTCATCCACGCCGGCCGGGACACGATAGGTGATCAGTTCGACGAGCGTCTGCTCCTCGCCTTGGGGCGGGTTCTTGAGCAGTTCGATCAATTCCTGCGTCTGCTTGGCACTCAACGGCAGCGGCGGAATGCCTTGGGCGGCGCGTTCAGCTACGTGTGCGCGATACGATTCCAGCATGAGAACGTCCTTTCAGAAAAGTCAAAAAATGGGAAAGCCCGAATGTTCTGGACGGCCATTGTACGGCCCTGTCATGCCCCTGCACGCCTTTGGCAACTTGATATTATTGCAGCAGGTATTGCGGATTGTGCACGAAACGCACTAAGCGACAAGCAGCACCGTTTCCCCTGCATAATCGACCCGCTGGCCCGGACGCAGCTTGGCCCGCTTGCGCGTTTCAACCTGTCCGTCCACACGAACGTTACCTGCGTCGATCTCGGCATGCGCCATACCTCCCGAGTGACACAACCCGGTCGTCTTGAGCAGTTGATCGAGCTGGATGTACTCACCGCGAACCTGAAGTGAAATGGACATGGGCGTGGCCTCAAAGTTCAAGCGGCGGGAGACCGTAGCGGCGACGCGCCCGGTCACAATCGTCGTCGCCGATGCCGAGTGGCGCATACGGCGCGAAATCGCGGCATGGCCCGGGCCGCTCACGATAGATCGAACAGCGCACGCTGCGGCCGATCTCGCCTTCGAGGGCAATACAGCGCGGCGGTGCGTCGTCGGTACCGCACATGCGCACCAGCGTCGCGGTCAACGGGATCGTCATGTCTTCGGGAACACCGCTCTTTCCCGGCGAAGCCAGGTCCTGGCGGTGGAAATCGACACGAAAGGCGGCGCAACAGGCGCCACAACTCAGGCAAGGATGTTCAGGCACGTTTCTGACTTCTACTGTAAAAAAACGCGCAGATTGTCGCGCAGCACCGCGTTTGTCGCAAACGTCCCGCCAGACTCATTCAACCCGGATTATCCATTTGCTATTTTTCTTGGTTGTTTGTGACCTCTGACGTGGTTGGTGGCTGAGCCGCTGGGTTCCGCGCCTGACGCGCGGGTAGCTTTTTCTTGTTTCGCCAAGAAAAAGTTACCAAAAAGAAGGCGACCCCCGGTCGGCGCCCCGCCTGCGGCGGGGTGCCCTGCGCTACTCGCCCTGAGCGGGGGCTGCGCAACTCGGGCTTCGCCCTCAAACAGTGCTCGCCCACAACCCCGCTCAAGCCTCCGTTGCTCGGCGCCTCTCAGGGGGATGCTCAAAACCATCGGATTTTCACCGCCATCGCATCAAACTCCACTCGGTTTTCCTCTTGCCCTCTGCGTCGTCGAGCAGCGCAGGGCGCAACGGGAAAAAGGGCGAGGACTGTTTGAGGGCCGCAGGCCCGAGTTCCGCAGCCCCCCGTTGCACCCGAGCAGCGCAGAGTACCCGGCAACGCCGGGCGACGCAGCGGGCGCGCCTTCTTCTTGGGTACTTCTTCTTGGCAAAACAAGAAGAAGTGCCTCGCCGGTCAGCGGCGAAAACCAGCGATTCACCAACCTCCCACGCCTGAGATCACAAACAGCCAGGAGACACAGCAAATAGACAATCCGGGCTCAACGTCCCTCCGGGGAAAGTTTCTGCGTCAGCCAGTCGCCCTGCGGCGCCGCGTACGCGCGCATCGACTGCAACAGTTGCGCAGGATCCCCGGCCACGCGCAGCAACTCGACGTGCTCCGGCTTCACGAAACCTTCACCAGACATGTGCCGCACCATCGCGACGAGCGGATCGAAAAACCCGTTGACGTTCAACAAACCGACCGGCTTGGTGTGGATGTGCAATTGCGCCCAGGTGACAATCTCGAACAGTTCGTCGAGCGTGCCGAAACCGCCCGGCAGCGCGACGAAGCCGTCCGCCCGATCGGCCATCGCCGCCTTGCGCGCGTGCATGCTGTCGACGACGATCATCTCGCTCGCGTGCGGATGCGCCAGTTCGCGCTCGGCCATGAACGTGGGGATCACCCCGAAAACCCGTCCGCCGGCTTCGAGCACGCCGTCGGCGACAACGCCCATCAGCCCGACGTGCCCACCGCCCCAGATCAGCTCGATATTTTCTCTGGCCAGCAAGCGGCCGAACGACGCCGCCGCCTCGACATACCTGGCATCGCGTCCCGAGGACGCCCCACAAAAAACGCAAATCGAATGCATGACTCACCACCCCGGACAAAAGCGGATTATCCCCGCATCGACCGCGAGCGGCCAGCGTCAGGGCAAATCGACGACGGCGCGGTACAGACGATGTCCCGAATCGCGATATTTGCGTTCGAAGGGTGTCAGCGGCTGCGCGGCGTCGAAGGCTTCGCAGGCCATCGGGCAACCCGTCAAGGTCGTCACCGCCAGGCAGAACTCGTCGACGTAGATCCGCCAGTTGCTGCGGCATTCCAGCCGACCGCCGAGTTCGAGCATCGCCGGGAAGACCGGATGGCCGTGCCAGCGCCTTGAGAGGTGGCCGATCTTCGGCCAGGGATTGGGGTAAAGCAGATAGTGGCGCGACAATCGGACACCGGCGTCGCGCATCAATCGCCAGTAGTCGACGAGATCGGCACGCACCAGATCGAGATTCGGCGGCAACATTGCCGCATCAAAGCGTCCGAGACGCGCTTCGGACTGATCGACGCCGATCACGTAATGATCGGGAAACGCCCGGGCCAGCGCGATCGAGCTTTCGCCGACACCGCAGCAGGAATCGAGGATCAGCGGCGCGTTCGCCGCTTCGCGTTCGCGCCGTTCGGAACTCGCCTCGAACGCGGCGCGGTTGTAATCGGCGTACGGCTTGCGGAACGGCGTATGGCGATGGCGCTCCAGCAGGCGGGCGAGTTGCTCGTGGACGCCCGTCTGGGCGCTGGTGGGCACGCGGGAGTTGGCGCGCATGACGGACTAAGCCAACCGTAGGCTAGCGGCCAACACCGCATCGACGTCAGCCACCGAGGTCAGTGAACGAATGCGGCAGTACAACGATTCAGCCTGCGGATAACAGCGGCGGAGCGAGTTCAACCACAGCTTCAGCCGGCCTGGTGCATGCCGGGGGACGACGCACAGCTTCACCCGGTGCCAGAATTCGTCGAGCAGCGGCGCCAGCTCGCGCCATTCGGCATCGCGGTCCGCAGCGCCTCCAGCGGCACGGATGCGGCGGGCGAGAAACGGGTCTGCAACCGCCCCGCGTCCGATCATCACATCGTCGCAACCGGTCAACTCCCGGCAACGACGGTAGTCGGACTCCGACCACACCTCGCCGTTGGCCACCACCGGCACTGACACCGTTTCGCGCACCCGCGCAATCCACTCCCAGTGCGCCGGCGGACGATAACCCTGCTCCTTGGTTCGCGCGTGCACAACCAACGAAGCAATACCGCCGGATTCGAGTGCCGCTGCACAGGCCAGCGTCTTGCCCGTATCGGCCACGCCAAGACGCATTTTTGCAGTCACCGGAATTCTGTGCGGCACCGCACCGCGCACCGAGGCGGCGATGCATGCCATAAGCGCGGGATCTTCGAGCAACATGGCACCACCGCCGTGGCGATTGACCGTCGGTGCAGGACAACCGAAGTTCAGGTCGATCCCGGCCGGGCCGAGTTCGGCGAGCCGGGCCGCCGATTCGGCCATCCGCTCCGGATGACTGCCGAGCAACTGGACGAAAACGGGGATACCGGCAGGCGTGCGACTGCCGTTTAGCAATTCCGGGCAGACGCGCCGAAAGGTACGCAACGGCAAGCGGGTGCCCGTCACGCGCACGAATTCCGACACGGCACCATCATAGCCACCCACACGCGTAAGCAGATCACGCAGCAGGCTGTCGGCCAATCCCTCCATGGGGGCCAGAATGATCTTGCCCATCTGAAATCAACCGAACAGTGCGTCGATATCCAGATCGTCGGCGCCCCACGCCGTCGCCGGCTCGGTACGGACGATCTCTCCTTCAGCAAGCAGGGACTCGTAGCCACACACCCGGTTGCGGCCATGCTCCTTGGCATAGTAGAGCGCCTCGTCGGCCCGACCGAGGGCGTCGGTAGGCACGTCGAGAGACGACACTGCGGTGAATCCGATCGAACACGTCACCTGACCGACCTGGGGAAATTCATGCTCCTCGACGGAGCGGCGCAAACGCTCGAAACCGGCTGCCGCCAGCTGTACATCATCCGCATTGAGGATCACCACGAATTCTTCGCCTCCGAAGCGGAACAGGCGGTCGCCGTCGCGGAACGTCCGGCGCATCAGATCGCCCATGCGCAACAACACTTCGTCGCCAAAAAGATGGCCGAAGGAATCGTTGATCCGCTTGAAGTGATCGATATCGACGACGCACAGCCAGGCCGGCGAGTCGTTCACCTCGTCGTGGCGCCGCTCGTTGCACGGCAGGCATTCGCAGCGCGGCGCCAAGGCTGCCGTCAGCAGGCGGTCGAAGGTCTCATCGAAGGTCTTGCGGTTAAGCAGGCGCGTCAGCGAATCCAGTTCGCTGTAATCGAGCATGCGGATCTGATTGCCGAAGATGCGCACCAACATCTCCACGCCAGCGGAATGATCGTTCGATACCGGAACGTCGCTGCCAAACGCCAGAATCAGATCCTCGTCGCACAACTCCGACGACTGGAGCCGGAGGGCGCCACAATGCCGACCGGCGTCGCTGCGCAGCACCATCCCGTCGCTCCCGGCAGCGTCGACGATGATCTCCGGCCACGGCGCCGCGTTGGGGCTGACGGTCGTCGTGCCGTTGCAGACGCGAACCCCCATCCCGCGGCGTGCATCGCGCGAGAAAACGCCGACCTGCGTACGCTCACCGAGCAGCGACGCTACCGCGCCGACCAGGATCGACGGCAGCCGGGCGCGATCACGGCAGGAGGAAATCGACTCAACGCTTTGCAGGATGGGCAACACGGTCTGGTAAAAAAGGCGCTGTGGGATAATTTGCTGATTTTATTTGGTCAGGCCAGCGACCACAACACCTTTCAACGATGCCAAACGCCTTCGCCGAACCACCTGTTCCCGTTGTACTCGACACCAACATCGTCATGGACATGCTGCATTTCGGCGATCCGCGCACGGCTTGGCTTCGTGAGTCGATCGCCGGCGAGCAAATACAGTGCTTCAGCGACAGCAGCTGTCTGGCGGAACTCGAACGCGTCGCCGCCTACCCGCAGTTCCGGCTCAGCGAAGAGGAACAGCGGGTTCTGCTGCACACTTGGCGCGGCCTCGTCACGCTCTGCGAAGCGGGCGACGACAGTGCGGCTCCGGCGCTCCCCCGCTGCCGCGACGCCGACGACCAGAAATTCCTCGAACTGGCCGCCCGCTGCCGCGCCAAGGTACTCATCACGCGCGACAAGGAACTGCTGCGCCTGGCCCGCCCTCGCCGGATGCCGGCGCCGTTCGCCATCGGCACCGCCGAGGAAGCCGGGCGACTAGCAGGCTGTCGGGCTTGATGGGTCGAAGCGAAAAAAGCGGGGGGCGAGAACAGTTTTTTTACGGATTTCAAGCGAATAGTCGTTCTATTCGCGCCGAAATGCGGGAAAAAATGGGCCGCCCTCCCACTTTTTGCAGCCGACTCGGTCAAGTCCGACAGCCTGCTACTCCTTGAGCTTGCGCCGGAACACCCAGCGCGCGCCGTCTGACGCCGCCGGATCGAAGGTGTAGCCCTCTTCAGCAAAGTCGCGCAGGCCCGTGGGCTCAACGAGGCGCCGGACGATCGCGTAGCGCGCCATCAATCCTCGTGCGCGCTTGGCGTAGAAGCTCACCACCTTGTACCGCCCGCCGCTCCAGTCCTCGAACACCGGCTGGATGACCGATGCCGCCAGCGTCTTTGGCTTGACCGACTTGAAGTACTCGGTCGATGCCAGATTGACCACTTCCGCCGCGCCGGCCTCGCGCAGGGCAGCGTTCAGTGCCGCGGTGATCCGCTCGCCCCAGAAGGCGTAGAGATCCTTGCCGCGAGGATTGTCGAGGCGAATGCCCATTTCGAGCCGGTAGGGCAGCATCAGGTCGAGCGGGCGCAACAGACCATAAAGCCCGGAGAGGACGCGCAGATGCGCCTGGGCGAAGCGCAGATCGTCCCCGGACAGTGACGGCGCATCGAGCCCCTCATAGACGTCGCCGTTGAATGCCAGCACCGCCTGTTTGGCTTTCCCCGGCGCGAACGGCACGGCCCAGTCCTGGTAACGCGAGACGTTGAGCGCCGCCAGTTGATCGCTGATGCCCATCAGCGACGCCACCTCCGCCGGTGACAACTGCCGCAGCCGATCGATCAACAGTTGCGATTGATCGAGGAAACCGGGCAGCGACGCCTCCGTGGTCGTCGGCGGCGTCTGGTAGTCGAGGGATTTGGCGGGCGAAAGCAGGATGATCATGAACAAGTCCGTAAGGCAGGAAAAACAAGACCGGCACGGCGATGCACGCGTTGCGTACATCCGCAAGCGAAGCGCGGCACAGCGCTTGTTACAATAGCCGATTATTTGAATCACTGGAATTTCACGATGAAACGCAACCGCCTCTCCTCCCGCAAACGCATGTCCTCCGACGCCACCGAACTCGGGCGCCTGGCCACCGGCCTTGCGGAAGCCGGCGGGCGCCTCGAGCGCGAATTCTGGGAGCGGCAACTCGTCGACCTGATCGACCGCATCCTGCAGGATGGCGGCGAGGACGACCTCAACGCCGCGCTCGACCGCCTGTTCGACTCGCACGCCGCGGCGCACGACTGCCTCGCCGACACCATCGAGGCGCGGGCCGAATCGTGTGTGCTGACGCATCAGGGGCAGGACTACGACATCATGCTGTTCAATTCCCCGCTGCTGGCCTGGTCGCGCTTCTCGATCCCCGCCGGCACCATCCCCGGCGGCACGCTGGAAGCACTCAAGGTGCAGCTCGGCGCGCACGTATTTTCCGGTGCCGCGCAGATCACGCTGATCGATTACCTGTACAGCCCCGACCAGCTGCCGCGCAGCTTCGTCGATACCTGGCAGCTGATGCGCGACCTCGGCGGCGCCGCACTGTGCAACCAGGCGCCGGCGCTCGACGTTTCGGCCCTGCCCGAAACCAACCAGTTTCTCTCCGACACCCGCTACCTGATCGGCGCTGTCGCCGTCCCGCGTGGCATGCCGCTGTTCCGCTGGAACGAGCAGGACGGCGTCACCCGCGAATCAGCACTGAAGGAATGGATCAAGCAGGGCTGCCCGTCGCTGGAACCGCTGCTCGCCGGCTGCGCTTTCCAGCCGCTGCTCGCCGATGCCTACCACGCCGCCTGCCGCCTCGCCGACATGGCCTCGCGCCCGTACTCGCTGCGCGCCTCGGTCGCCTTCCTGCAGACAACGCTCGGCAAGCCGGCCGAATCGCTGCGCGCGATCATCGGCGGCTTCCACGACAAGCGGCTGGAGGAATACCGCATCGGTTTCGGTCCGCGTGACGAGGACATCGTCTATCACGGCGTGGTCTGGCCGCTGCTCGGTAGCGAGGATGAAGCGACCGACGTCGTCGGTGAAGTCGAAAACCTCCTGCGCGAATCCGGCATCAAGGAAGTCGTCGTGCACAATCAGCAGTTTCCGTTCGAGTTCTGCGACGACTGCGGCGCGCCGCTCTATCCGAACGTCGAGGGCGAAACGGTGCATGCCGAAATGCCCGACCTCGGCAACGCGCCGTCGCAAACCCTGCACTGACTACCATGAACAACGCCGACCTGCTCCAGCGCAGCCTCGCCGCCGTCTGGCATCCGTGCACGCAGATGAAACAGCATTCCGGCGGCCGCGATGCGGAACTGCCGCTGATCCCGATCGCCCGCGGTCAAGGCGCCTGGCTTTACGACTTCGATGGCCGGCGCTATCTCGACGGGATCAGCTCCTGGTGGGTCAACCTTTTCGGCCACGCCAATCCGCGCATCAACGCCGCGCTGCGCGCGCAGCTCGACGAACTGGAGCACGTCATCCTCGCCGGCTTCACGCACCAGCCGGTCGTCGAGCTCTCGGAACGCCTGTCGGCGCTGACCGGTGGCGCGCTGGGCCATTGCTTCTACGCCTCCGACGGCGCCTCGGCGACCGAGATCGCGCTGAAGATGTCGTTCCACAGCTGGCGCAACCGCGGGCGCGAGAAGAAACAGGATTTCCTCTGTCTCGAAGGCAGCTACCACGGCGAAACCGTCGGCGCGCTGGCCGTCACCGACGTGGCGATCTTCAAGGACGCCTACGCACCGCTGGTACGCAGCGCCGCCACCGTGCCGACGCCGGATGCACGCCGCGCCGAACCGGGCGAAACGCCGGCCGACGTCGCCCGCCGCGCCGCCGCTGCGCTCGAAAAGCACCTGGAAGCGCATCACGAAACGATTGCCGCCTTCATCGTCGAGCCGCTGATCCAGTGCGCCAGCGGCATGGTCATGTACGACCCGGAGTATCTGCGCCTCGCCCGCGCCCTCTGCGATCGCTACGAAGTGCATCTGATCTGCGACGAAATCGCCGTCGGCTGCGGCCGCACCGGCACTTTCTTCGCCCATGAGCAAGCCGGTATCAAACCCGACTTCCTCTGCCTGTCGAAAGGCATCTCGGGCGGCTACCTGCCGCTGTCGATCGTCCTCACCACCGACACGGTGTACGCAGCCTTCTACGATGACGCCACCGTGCGCGGCTTCCTGCACTCGCACTCCTACACCGGCAACGCGCTGGCCTGCCGCGCGGCGCTGGCCACGCTCGACATCTTTGCCGAAGACAAGGTGCTGGAGCAGAACATCGTCCGCGCACAGAAACTCGCTGCGACACTCGCCCCGCTCGCTGACTACCCGCAAGTCAGCAATCTGCGCCAGCGCGGCATGATCATCGCCTTCGACGTCGCCTGCGACGACCCGAAGTTCTCGCGCCACTTCTACCGTGCGGCGCTGGAACGCGAGGCGCTGACACGGCCGATCGGCCACACCGTCTATCTGATGCCGCCGTACATCGTCGATGACGAACAAATTGACCATCTGGGCCGCGCAGTCGGTGGCGCCCTCGACGCCACGCTCGCCGCATGATCTGGGACGAACTCGAAAGCGGCCTGGCCGATCTTGAACGAGACGGTCTAAAACGCCGCCGCCGCACGCTCGACGCCCCCTGCGGCCCACTGGCGCGGGTCGACGGACGCGAACTGATCAGCTTCTGCAGCAACGACTACCTCGGCCTCGCCAACGACCCGGCGCTGGTCGAAGCGGCGTGCGCCGGCGCACGCCGCTGGGGCGTCGGCAGCGGGGCCTCGCACCTCGTCAGCGGCCATCTGACACCGCACGAATTGCTGGAGGAAAAGCTCGCCGCGTTCACCGGCTTCGACCGTGCCCTGCTGTTCTCGACCGGCTACATGGCCAACCTCGGCATCGTCGTCGCGCTGGTCGGACGCGGCGATGCGGTGTTCGCCGACAAGCTCAACCACGCCTCGCTGATCGACGCGGTGCAACTCTCCCGCGCCGACCACGAACGCTACCCGCACGGCGACCTTGCCGCCCTCGAACGACTGCTCGCGGCCAGCACGGCCAAGCGCAAGCTGATCCTCACCGACGCCGTGTTCAGCATGGACGGCGACCTTGCGCCACTGCCCCAGCTACTGCAACTGGCGGAACGCTTCGACGCCTGGCTGGTGGTCGACGACGCGCACGGCTTCGGCGTGCTCGGCGACCAGGGCCGCGGCAGCCTCAGCCACTTCGACATACCGGCCAACCCGCGCCTGATCTACATGGGAACGCTGGGGAAAGCCGCCGGCGCCTCGGGCGCGTTCGTCGCCGGCTCGGAGACAGTCATCGAATGGCTGCTGCAGCGGGCGCGCACCTACATCTTCACCACCGGTTCCAGCCCGATCATCGCCTGCGCCCTGCTGGCCAGCCTGGAACTGATCGAACGGGGCGACGAGCGGCGCCGCCACCTGCACCGGCTGACCGATACGCTGCGCGCCGGACTCGCCGGATCGCGCTGGCAGCTGATGCCGTCGCCGACAGCGATCCAGCCGGTGATCATCGGCGACAACCACGAAGCGCTGCGCGTCGCCCTCGCCCTTTTCGAGCGCGGCCTGTGGGTCCCGGCAATCCGTCCGCCGACGGTGCTGAAAGGCACGGCGCGGCTGCGCGTCTCGCTCAGTTCGGCGCACAGCGAAACGCAGGTGCAACTGCTCGTCGACGCGCTGCGCGAACTGGAGGATCCGGCATGAACCGCCCCGATCTCGTGTTGCTGCACGGCTGGGGCCTCGGCCGCACGGTATGGTCGCCCTGCCTGCCGGTGCTGGCGGAAACGGTCGCGCCACGATTCGCCGACCTGCCCGGCTATGGCGACAGCCCTGAGCGCGGGCAAACCTTCATGGAAGCCGCGCAAGCGCTGGCAGACACACTTTCGCCCGGCGCCACGCTCTGCGGCTGGTCGCTCGGCAGCCTGCTGGCGCTGCAGGCCACGCAACTCGCGCCGGAGCGCGTCGGCCGGCTGATCCTGGTCGGCGCGACGCCCTGCTTCGCGCAGCGCGACGATTGGCCCGCGGCGCAACCGCCCGCGCTGCTCGACGAATTCTCATCCGCCGTGGCTAACGATGCCAAAACCACGCTGCAACGTTTCGTCGCCGTCACCAATCAGGGCGATGCCAAGGCGCGCAGCATCGGCCGGGAGATCGCACGAACGGTGTTCTCCAACCCACTGCCGTCGACCGAAACCCTGCTCGCCGGCCTTGGCTGGCTGCGCGATGTCGACCTTCGCAACATCGTCACCGGAATCGCCTGCCCGGTGCTGCTGATCCACGGCGAAAACGATCCGCTGATGCCGCTGGCCGCCGCGCACTGGCTGGCCGACCAATTGCCGCAAGCCGAACTCGAGATCTTCCCGGGCGCGGCGCACGCGCCCTTCCTCAACGACCCCGAACGCTTCGCCCGCCGTATCGGCGCTTTCCTCCATGCCCCTGAGTTCGCTTAAGCAACGCGTCCGCGACGCCTTCGACCGCGCGGCAGCCACCTACGACGGCGCCGCCGTGGTGCAGCGTCGCGTCTGCGAGAGGCTGCAGGCGGCACTGATCTGGACTGCCGAACCGCCACAACGCATTCTCGACGCCGGCTGCGGCACCGGCTACGGCGCCCGCCTGCTGCGCGCCCGCTGGCCGCAGGCGCAGATCGCCGGCGTCGATTTCGCCCCGGCCATGGTTACCGCCGCACGAAACACCTTCGATTGCTGCCAGGCCGCCGACATCGAGAAACTGCCGTTCGCAGCGGCGAATTTCGACCTCTGGTGGTCCAGCCTGTCGATCCAGTGGTGCCACGCCGACATCGTCTTCCAGGAAGCGGCACGCGTCCTCCGTCCGGGCGGGCAGATCGCGTTCAGCACGCTCTGCCCCGACACCTTCGCCGAGCTGCGCGCCGCCTTCGCCGGCATCGACCAGCACCGCCACACCCTGCCGTTCAACGAACCCGACAGGCTGCATACAGCGCTGGACGCCGCCGGCCTGCGCGATATCCGCCTGATGCGCGAACGGCACACCATCTACTACCCCGACCTCAAATCGCTGCTGCGCTCGATCAAGGACATCGGCGCGCAGAACGTCGGCGACGGCAACCGCCAAGGCATGATGGGCCGCGCCGCCTGGCGCAAGGTCGAAGCCGCCTACGAACAATTCCGCACGCCGGCCGGGCTGCCGGCGAGCTACGACGTCCTGTTGGGGTATGCACAAAAATGAGGCAAGCAAATGAGTGACCAAGCACACCGCAACGCGCCGGCCTGGTTCGTCGCCGGCACCGATACCGAAGTCGGCAAGACTTTCGCCACCTGCGCGCTGTTGCTGGCCCTGAAACACCGCGGCCAGCGCGCCATCGGCATGAAGCCGGTCGCCGCCGGCACCGGCGCCGACGGCAAGAACGACGACGTCGAACGCCTCGTTGCGGCCTCCGGCGTCGCCGCGCCACGCGAACTGATCAACCCCTATCTTTTCCAGCCGGCGATCGCGCCGCACATTGCCGCTGCCGAAGCCGGCGTCTCGATCGATATCGACCATATCGTCACCGCCTTCGAACAATTGCGCCCGCTGGCCGATGCCGTTCTGGTGGAAGGCGTCGGCGGTTTCTGCGTGCCGCTGGACGAACACAGCGACACCGCCGATCTGGCGGAAAAACTCGGGCTGCCGGTGATCCTCGTTGTCGGCATGCGGCTCGGCTGCATCAATCACGCCCTGCTGAGTTGCCAGGCCATTGCCGCACGCGGCCTGAAACTCGCCGGCTGGATCGCCAACCGCATCGATCCGGCCATGTCGCGTTTCGAGGAAAATCTCGCCGCGTTGCGCGCCCGCATCGACACCCCACTGCTCGGCGTCATTCCCGCCGCCAGCACACCCGAAGCCGCCGCGGCGCTGCTGCAAATTCCCGAACGCTAGTGCCCTGCAGCCAGTTCGGCGATCAGTTGCCGAATGACTGACTCCAGTTCCGCCACCTGTCCCGGCGCGCCGTCGAGTTCCCCCAACGCCGACTGTTCCTCCAGTTGCCAGGCGATTTCACGCCCGCGTTCACAGGAAAAACTGGCCAGCACGCTCTTCACCGTGTGCGCCTCACGCCGCAGTTCGGCTGCATCGCCCGAGGCCAGCGCCACATCGAGCGCCGTGCAGTAGTTTTCTCCCTCGGCAACCAGCATCGCGACGATCTCGGCAATGAGGGCGGTATCGCCGTCGAGTTGCGCCAGCGCCTGTTCCCGGTCGTATATCGGTCCATCACCGAACATCATTACCCCCGCGCACAATTCATTGCCAGCTCGGCAGCCACCAACGGTGGTTCATCCTGATAGCGCGCATGGATATCCAGCACTTCGTCCCAAGCCGCGAAGAAAGCATCGACGCAGGCCGGATCGAGGTGATTGCCCATGTTTTCGCGCAGATACGCCTGGGCGCGCTCGAGCGGCCAGGCCGGTTTGTAGGGACGCACCGAGGTCAGCGCATCGAACACGTCGGCGACGGCGACAATCCGCCCGAATAGTGGAATGGCTTCGCCCTTGATGCCATAGGGATAGCCGGAGCCGTCGAATTTCTCGTGATGCGAGACGGCAATTACCGCCGCCGTCTGAAACACCAGCGATTCGCTGCCGCTGAGCAACTCATGCCCGATCACCGTGTGCCGCTTCATTTCGTCGAATTCTTCCGGCGTCAATTTGCCCGGCTTGAGCAGGATGCCGTCCGGAATGCCTATCTTGCCGATATCGTGCATCGGCGCGGTGCGCAGGATCAGTTCCTGATCGTCGACCGGCAGCCCGAGCCGGCGAGCGATCAGCTGCGAATAATGGGCTATCCGCTGGATGTGGGCACCGGTCTCGGGGTCACGGAATTCGGCGGCACGGGACATCCGGAAGAGCAGTTCCTGCTCGCGCGCATGCACCGCCAGCGTGGCCTTTTCGACCTCCGACGCCAGCCATTCGGCCTTGTCGGCCAGTTTCTTGCGACTGGCGCCGAGAGCCAGCATGTTGCGCACGCGCGCGGAAAACTCGATACGATCGACCGGCTTGGTCAGAAAGTCGGTAGCTCCCCGCTGCAGCGCCTCGTAGCGAACTTCCTTGTCGTCGTTGGCGGTGATCATCAGGATCGGCAGATCCTCGCAACCACCAACCTGGCGCAACCGGGCGATGAACTCGATCCCGTCGAGATCGGGCATCATGTAGTCGACGACGACCAGATCCGGCCGGTTTTCCGAACACCAGGCCAGGCCGCGTGGCGAATCCTGGAACAGCAGCGGTTCGCAGTCGCCCAACCGCCGGACGAGAGCGCTCAACAGGGTCAGGTTTATGTCGCTATCATCGACAATGGCGATCCGGTTCATGCCTTTCTTCTCCTCGTGGCGTCGCGCCAGTATAGCAATCGCCCCAGCGATGCTCTAGTCATGCCGCTCCCGCTGGACTACCCGTGCGAGAGCCACGGCCAGCAGTTCCAGTTCCTGCGCCAGCCGTTCGATCAGGTCATCCGTTTCGCCGCACGCGCCCCTTGCCGCAAGCCGCTCGATACGCTGGGCGAGATCTTCTGCCGGGCGCGCATGAAACAGCCCGAGATTGCCGCGCAAGGCGTGCGTGACAAAGAGCAGGGCGTTGGCATCGCATGCCGCACGCCGCGCCCGCAGTTTGCCCAGCTCCGCCGGATACCGGTCCAGGAAGGCGGCAGCGACAATATCGAGCACCTCCGGATCGGCTCGCCGTAGCGCCGCGGCGTAATCAAAGGAAGAGGACACAGGCGTTCGGCCGCTTCCCGGAACAGGGGCCATGGTACGCGACGATGGCGTATCGCCCTGCACGTGGCTGATAAGCGGAGAGAATGACCCGGCCGTGGCGGTCGCATCGAAAGCAACGCCGGCACACACCCCGAAGTGCGCAGTGAAATGAAAGGTGCTGCCCCGCCCGGCCTCACTCTCGGCCCAGATGCGGCCGCCCAGCGCTTCGGACAGACGCCGCGAGATCGACAGCCCCAGCCCGCTTCCGCCGTAGCGCCGGGTCATCGAGCTGTCCTGCTGGGTGAAGGCATCGAAAATGGCGTCGAGCTTGTCTGCGTGAATGCCGATGCCGCTGTCCTTGACCGAGAACTGGCAGAGCACGCCCGTCTCATCCTGCTCCAGCAACGCCACCGTGAGGATGATTTCACCGTGTTCGGTGAACTTGATCGCATTGCCGACCAGATTGACCAGGATCTGCCGCAGCCGCCCCGGGTCTCCGACAACCTCCTGCGGCACCTCCGTGCCGATGTCGCAGACGAGTTCAAGCCCCTTCTTGAAGGCATCGATGGCCAGCGACTGCAACGTCGCATCGATCGTGCGCCGGAGATCAAATGGAATGTTCTCGATCTGCAGCTTGCCGGCCTCGATCCGGGAGAAATCGAGGATATCGTTGAGTACGGTGAGTAACGATTCGGACGATGACTTGACGACCTGCAGGTACTCGCGCTGCTCCTCGTCGAGCGCGCTGTCGAGCACCAGCTCGGTCATCCCGATGATCCCGTTCATCGGCGTGCGGATTTCGTGGCTCATGTTGGCGAGGAAGTCGGACTTCGCCCGGTTCGCCGCTTCGGCAGCCTCCTTGGCGCGCTGCAGTTCCTCGGACACGCGACGGGCTTCGCTGATGTCGGCAATGTAGCCGTTCCACAGCATGAGGCCGTCCGGCGAACGTTTCGGCCGGGCCTCGGTATGCGCCCACACGATCTCGCCGGTTTGGCGGTGCGTGAGCCGGTAGTCCTGTGCCCACGGCACCTCGCGCGCTCTTGAATCGGCAATCGCCGCGCGAATCCGACGCAGGTCATCGGCGTCGATCTGCGCGCGGAACTGGTCGGCATCAGCCATCGCCATTTCTGCCGGCACGCCGCAAATCCGTTCGAGGCCGGAACTGAAGAAGGAGAAATACGAATTGCCGCTGGCCGGCTGTACGAACTGGAAAACCGCGAGCGGCAGATTCTCCGTCACTTCGACCAGACGTTCCTGCGCCTGCTTCAGCCGTGTCACGTTCTGCCAGATGCCGGTGAATACCGCGTTGCCGTTGGGCAGGCGCTCGGGTTCCGGGTTGATCTCGCTGCGGATCCAGCGGATCGATCCATCCGGAATCCGCACGCGGAACTCGTCGCGCCAGGGCACCAGCCGCTCGGCGGCGTCCATCACTCCGTCATAAATCCGCTGGCGATCCTCGTCGACGATCTGCCGGGTCGCCACGAAGGGATCGGCGAACAGCGCCTCACGGTCCAGTCCGCGAATTTCCATCGCCCGGTCGTTGATGAAGGTATAGCGGATCGTTCCGTGCCCGACTTCCCACTGGAAGACCACGCCGGGCAAGGTATTGGTGATGTGCAGCAAGCGCTGCTCGGCCGCCGCGATGATGGCCTCCTGCCTCTTGCGCTCGGTGATGTCGGTGCGGATCGAGATGTACTGCACGGGAACGCCGGCTTCGTCGCAAAACGGGACAATCGTGGCGCTGACCCAGTAACGACCACCGCTTTTCGTTCGGTTGCACATCTCACCCTGCCAGACCCGCCCGGCGGCAATCGTCCCCCACATCTCTGCATAGAATTCCGGCTGATGGGCGCCTGACTTGACGAGGCGATGGTTCTGGCCGATCAGTTCGTCGCGTGAATAGCCGTTGATCTCGCAGAAGCGGTCGTTGGCATGGGTAATGTTGCCGTTCACGTCGGTCGTACTGACGATCGCGTGCTGATCGAGCGCGAACTTCTGATTGGCCAGATCGGCCAGGGCGCCGCGCAAATGCCGCTGGGCGACCTCGCGCTGCTTGACCAGATCGCTCATCAGCGTCGACAGCGCTTCGATGTCATCAGTCTCGCGCGGCAGCGGCGCATCACCGCCCGAACCGATCATTTCGTTCGCCGCCTCGCGCAAGGATTCAATCGCCCGGCGGCTGCGCGCCAGTTCCTCGCGCAACCGGTCATTGGCCTGCAACACCTCGTGCGAACTGAGTTCGAGACCGCGTGCGGTCAGTTCCAGGTCGCGATCGTTTTGTTCGTAGGCGGCACCGACCCGATCGAGAAACCCTTCAAGACCGGCGAGAAAGCGCATCGTCTCGGGCGCGAGCCCCGGCTGGCTGGACAAGGCGCCGAGATCCGCCAGCACCCGTTTCAGGCGCGATTCGTCGCTCCCGAACACGCGCCGGAGTTGGCGAGCAAGCAGCCTATGCACGATCGTCAGCGTACGGAATCATCGCATCGCCCTCATTCAGTCGGTCCATTCATCGATGTAGGCGACCATCACCGTCTGGTTGTGCAGCTTGCTGGTATCGCCGGGAGCAGGCGGGCTGATTTCGCCGAAGGAGTAGAAGCCGGCCAGCGGGACATCCTTGCCGAAAACATCGAGAACCCCCTCGACTTCCTCCTCGACGCGCTCGCCCATGACCAGCTCGCGCCCCACGCAACTGACCATGAACACCATCCCGGTGCCTCGACCGTTTCCCGGCAACATGCGCATCGCCGACTCGGCGGCGGACTCGGCGCCGCCGACCAGCCGGTCCGTGCTGGCATGCGTCATCCGCAAGTAACTGCCCGGCACGATATCGTCACCGAATCGCAAGGCGCCCGCTGCAACATCGATACCCAGCATGGAACGGATCAGCCCGACTTCCTGATGATTCGCATCAAGCATGGCAAACGGGAAGAACTGGCCAACGAGCGGCAGATCTTTCGCGTAGTCGCCGAGATAGCGCCGATAAACATCGAGCGCGGGTTCGCCGTCGAGTTCGTACAGAATGTTCCCGTCGCAACGCGTGACCTTGCGCGCGGCCCCGAACGGCGTCCAGCCGCCATGTACACCAAAGCCGAAACGCAGCCGTTCCCCGTAAAGGCCGAGCGCCACCGCCGTCTCGGCATCCACGCCAGAATCATCCAGCACCAGCGTCGTGTAATACCCTTCGTGCCGGCTGGCCAGTCCGCCCGTTACCGGCACGCCATCCCCCAACACCTCATTGAAGCCCGCGAGAAACGCGCCGCCCCGGATCCCCACGCCCTGTCCGAGCAGTACAACAGCCCGTAGACCGTCCTTTGACAACGACTCGGCAAGGCGCTGTCCGGTAGCGAACGAGGAGTCCTTGCCGGCCAGCCTCGCGGACACCGTGACGACCCGTGCATGCTCGAAACGCACGCCGGTCAGCACGCAGGCGTCGGTCTCGACCCCGCCCGAAGAAACCGAATACGCCGCCGAACAGCCGATGCGCCGCGCCGCCGGCAGTTCCCTGGCCAGCGCCGGTGCCACGGCCTCGAGAACACCGGAACGCCCAAAAGCAAAAACCAGGTCGGGCTGAAGCGCGACAAGAGGCGACAACAGCGCCCCGATATCTGCGCCCTCGCGCAGGGTGACCTGAACGGTCTGCATGAAATCCCCCCTGAAGCCCTTGGTGACAAGCCGCGGACGACAAATGGACGCGCCGTGGCAAATGGGCAATAATTCCGGGCCATTCTAGCCGGTTTCGCCATGAAATTTCTCTTCGATCTGTTCCCCGTCATCCTGTTCTTCGCGGCCTTCAAACTGAGCGACATCTTCGTCGCCACCGGCGTCGCCATCGCCGCCACCTTTGCCCAGATCGCCTGGGTGTGGTTCAAGCACCGCAAGGTCGATACGATGCTCTGGGTCAGCCTCGCGATCATCACCGTCTTCGGCGGCATGACCCTGATCTTCCACAACGAAACCTTCATCAAGTGGAAGCCGACCGTCCTCTACTGGGCGCTCGCCGCGGGACTGGCCGGCAGCACGCTGTTTTTCCGCAAGAACATGATCCGCACGCTGCTCGCCGAGCAGATCGACGCGCCGGACTTCGTCTGGCAACGCCTCAACTGGTCATGGATCGGCTTTTTCACTTTCATGGGCCTGGCCAATCTGGCCGTGGCCTTCGCCTTCAACCTGTCGACCGAGATCTGGGTCAATTTCAAGCTGTTCGGCGGCATCGGGATGATGCTCGTCTTCGCCGTGATCCAGGGTCTCATGCTGTCGAAATACATCGAGGAAAAGAAATAATGCTCTACGCCATCATCGGAGAAGACGTCCCCGGCTCGCTGGAAAAGCGCCTGGCGGCCCGCCCGGCCCATCTGGAGAGACTGAAAGCGCTGCAGGACGAAGGGCGGATGATCGTCGCCGGCCCCTGCCCGGCCATCGACAGCCCCGACCCGGGCCCGGCCGGTTTCTCCGGCAGCCTGATCGTCGCCGAATTCCCGTCGCTGGAAGACGCCAGGGCCTGGGCCGATGCCGACCCTTACGTCGCCGCCGGCGTGTACGCCAGGGTCACCATCAAGCCGTTCAAGAAAGTTTTCCCGTCTTGAGCAACATCGAGTCGCTGCTGCGCGAACGGCTCGCCTTCCTCGAACCGCTTCGCTGCGAGGTCATCGACGATTCGGCCCTGCATGCCGGCCATGCCGGCGCCCGCGAAGGCGGCCATTACCGCTTGCTGATCGTCTCGACCCACTTCGTGGGCAAGACGACGCTGCAGCGCCACCGACTCATCTACGACGCATTGGGCGAACTGATGCGGAGTAGAATACATGCGCTGAGCATCCGCTCATTGACGCCTGAAGAAGCGCCGTGATCGACCATCTCGGTTTCCCCCGGTCACCCGCATAGACGCGGCCCGGACCGACAACCCACCAGGAACACGCAACATGAATACACCCTCGAAACTCGCTGCTGCCCTCTTCGCCAGCGCCCTGTTGTCGTCCCCGCTGCTGGCGGCCGACAAACCCTTCGTCAAGGTCAACGGTGCGGCCGTCTCGCAAAGCTTCGCCGACACCTTCATGGCCGAGCAGAAGGCCAAGGGCGCGGCCGATTCGCCCGAGTTGCGCAACGCCGTGCGCGAGGAACTGATCCGCCGCGAAATTCTTTTCCAGGAGGCCAAGAAGGCCGGTCTCGACAAGAAGCCTGACATCGCCGCGCAAGCCGAAGCCGCCAAGCAGGCCATCCTGATCCGCAGCTACGTGCAGGACTACATCAAGAAGCATCCGATCGAGGAAGCCAAACTGCGTGTCGACTACGAAAAGGTCAAGGCCCAGGTCGGCGGCACCGAATACAAGGCCCACCATATCCTGGTCAAGGAAGAAGCCGAAGCGCAGACGGTCATCGACAACCTCAAGAAGGGCGCGAAGTTCGACGAACTCGCCAAGCAGTCGATCGATCCGGGCTCGAAGGAGAACGGCGGCGATCTCGGCTGGGCGGCCTCCAGCAACTACGTGAAGCCTTTCGCCGACGCCCTGGCCGCGCTGGAAAAGGGCAAGTACACCGAGAAGCCCGTGAAGTCCGATTTCGGTTACCACGTGATCATGCTCGAAGACACCCGCCCGACCACCTTCCCGCCGTTCGAGGAGGTCAAGCCGCGCCTGCTGCAACAGGCGCAGGCGCAACAGATCACCAAGATGGTCGAGGGGCTGCGCGCCAAGGCCAAGGTCGAATAAGCCAGTCTGACCCCGCAACAAGCCGCCGGAGCGCATTGCGCCACCGGCGGTTTTTTCCGCCCTGCTGACGAACTACGAGGTCGCGCCCGCGGCAATCTCGCACAGAGGTGCCTTACCGATCATCCGCCGATATTTTTCCGCCCGACGGTGTCCGTCACGATAACCACCATTGGCGGAAACCGTTCCCGCCTCGAGGTGATCGAGATGACGGAATAGTATGCGCGCCGACATCACGCGACGCCGATAGCCGGCTGCCAGCAAGACATCCTGCGCCTCGTAGCCAGGAATCCGCTCCGTCATCAGGAATTTCTGGGCCGCATCGCGCATGATGCCCAAATTCCACAGCGCGAAAAAACTCTTGATGTAGGTTTCACGAAAAGGCTTGGGCGGCCTCGAAGGAAGTCCGAGCGCGAACTTCGCACGGCGGAACTGGTGGCTGGAAAAGCGCGTTGCGAACCGCCATGCCGACTGTAACCAGCCGCGATTGATCTGATCGAGACAACCGACGACAAACAGCTTTTCATCGGAAAGGCAGTGCGCGAGCATTTCACCAAAGAGTCTTCCGTCGTAAACCAGCGTGTCGGTATGCAGCAGGAACAGGTAGTCACACGACGTTCGCGCCTGGATGAGATTCAGCGCCCGTCCGTGCGCCAGAAAACCGGCTTCCGGCCCATCCGGCTGCCGCTCGATCAGATGAATCCAGTCGAGCGATCGCAAATAGGCACTGCTCTCGTCGGACGAACCATTATCGACAACCCAGATTTGGGCATCGTAGCCGGACAGCGATTTTCTCAACAATTCAAGGCACGCCCGGGTCATGTCCGCCGTCTTGTAGTTAACCAGAGCGACGGCGAATCTCGGCGCTGCGGAGACCGCCTCCAGGGCGTCGGAGCAAAGAACAAGAGAGGAATGACTCATTGAAACACCGTGAGGATAACGAGGAAGCCGCATCCTACGGCGCGCCGCTTAAACGGATCTTAAGCGAATGGTTTCAATATGTAAGTAGTTGTTATTACTATTAAAACGGGTTAAGAAACGGCAAAAACCGGTTAGCGCGAAGCCCCCGCAGGAAAAATACACGTGTTGGATCACCCTTGTTCGGCCCCGATCTGCACGAGACAACCGCTCGCTGCCGAATCGAAAATCGCCTGAACCACCCGCAGCGTTTGCACGGCATCACGGCCAGGAACCTTCGGTGCAGCCTCGCCACGGACCACCGCACAGAAGTGCCGGAGCTGGCGAACCAGCGGGTCCTCGTTCGACGCCGGAAGACGTTCACGGGCGAGCGGAACACCCCATCCTTTTTGCTCGCCGTAACGCCACAACTCCAGACGGGGAACGGACAATGCACCCTCCGTCCCGGAAATCAGGTAGCAGTTTTCGTCGTTGTACGGGTAGAACGGATTCTCCCCGGAAGTCAATTCCCAACTCCACGGACCGACGGCCGTGTCGGAAACGGTCAGCGAGCCCAGCGCGCCGTTGGCGAAACGCAACAGGATCGCCGCCGTGTCCTCCACCGGATAGCCGCGCACGGCGTTCGACGTCATCGCCTGCACCGCGACGATGTCGCCGCAGAGGTAGCGCAGGTCGTCTATATCGTGCACCGCGTTGGTCAGCACCGGCCCGGCGCCCGGCGAGCGGCGATGCACGGCCTCGAAGTAGTCCTGCGCCTTGAGCAGCATCCACTGCGCTGAAATCGCCGTCACCCGCCCGATCCGTCCGCTCTGGATCACCTCGCGGGCCACCTCGATGATCGGGTTGTGTCGCCGGTGATGCCCGACCAGCAAGGCCACGCCAGCCCCTTCCGCCGCCTCTGTCAATTGCAGCGCGTCGGCTACGTTGTCGGCGATCGGTTTTTCGACCAGCAACGGAATCCCGCGCGCGACGCATGCCAGACCTGCCGGGACGTGCAGGACGTTCGGCGTAGCGACGATCGCGGCATCCGGACGGACTTTATCGAGCATCTCGCCGTAATCGGCGAAGCACGGAACCCCGAGTTCCTGGGCATACGCGGCGGCCGCAGGCGTCGGATCGGCAATCGCCACCAGGCGGCAACCTGTCTCCTGTCGCATCGTCTCGATATGTTTGCGTCCGAACAGGCCCGCGCCGATCACGGCAATGCCGATGATTTCCATCGTTCTCTCTCCCTGAAAGATGATCGGCAGGAATGTAGCGAAGCACCACGGAAGCCACACCCGACCAAGGTCGGGATGATTCGCCGGATCTGCGACGCCGCGAACTGAGCGCCTTCTCCCGGGGTAGAATCGAACGAAAACAAGAGACGGTCGACCGTCCGCCGAGGGAGAACCCCCTGGTGCCGCCGCGATTCATTTTTTGCCCGGCGTTCAGGACTACAGCGAGCAGGCATGTCATTCACTTCACAACAGGCGCTGGTCAACGCCAAGATCAGCATCCCCGCCCCAGGGCCACATACCATCACCCGGCCGCGCCTGGTCGACGAACTTCGCGACGGATTGCGGCGACCGCTGACAATCGTCACCGCGCCGGCCGGATTCGGCAAGACAACGATGGTGGCCGATGCCCTGCGTGACGAAACGGGGCGTTGCGACGTCGCCTGGCTGTCCCTCGACGCCGAAGACAGGCACCTGATCCGATTTCTTTACCACTTGGTCGCCGCCGTGCAGTCGGCCGTGCCGAACGTCGGCCGCGCGCCGGTATTCCTGATCGGACGGCTGCAGTTGCCGGCGGCCAGCGATCTGCTCACGGCCTTGCTCAGCGAACTGGCGGAGACATCGCGCGACGTGGTGATCGTCCTCGACGGATACCACGCCGTATCCAGTCCAGAAACCGACGCGGCCGTCGCCTTTCTCGTCGATCACCTGCCGACGCAACTGCATCTGGTGTTCATCAGCCGCGAAGTACCGCCGCTGCCGCTGGCCCGCTGGCGCATGCAGCAACGGCTGAGCGAAATCGGGCTCGAATCGCTGCGCTTCTCCGCGAACGAATCCGCACGGTTTCTCACGGAAGCCATTGGCCTCGCTCTGCCAGAAGACCTTCTGCGCACCCTCGAACGAAAGACCGAGGGCTGGATCGCCGGGCTGCAGATGGCCGCGCTCTCCCTGCAACACTCGGCGGACGACGCCTCGATGGCCAGCTTCGCCCAGCGGGTGGATGCCTTCGGCGGTGAGCACCGGCACGTGCTCGACTATCTGGCGGAGGAAGTCTTCAACCGGCAACCGCAAGAGATCCGCGACTTCCTGCAGCGAACCTCGGCGCTCGACCGCCTCAGCGCCCCCCTTTGCGACGCCGTCACCGGCACTGCAAACAGCCGCAACCTGCTGATCCGCCTGGAACAAGCCAACATGTTCCTGATGCGCCTCGACGAAAACCGGCAGTGGTTCCGCTATCACCCGCTCTTCGCCGAGTTCCTGCGCGCCGGGTGCGACACAGAGGAACAGCAGCGCCAGCATCTGCAGGCCAGCCGCTGGTTCGCCGCCAACAATTTCGAGGAAGAGGCGATCCGCCACGCCTTCGCCGCACGCGACTTCCCGAGCACCGTTCGCCTGCTGCGCGACTTTGCCGACAAGGTGCTGGCCCGGGGCGAACTGTCCAAGCTGCGCAGCTGGCTCGACGAACTGCCGGACGACCTGGTCCGCGCGCACAGCGACCTCGCCTGCTACAAGGCCTGGACGCTCTGCCTGGCGGGAAGAACGGCAGAAGGACAACCCTACGCCGCCTTGGCGCGGGAACTCGAATCCGCTGACGAGCCGCTGCATCGCCGCGGCATGCTCGGCGCCATTCACGCCTACATCGCCCTGAGCTGGGGCGACCCCAAGGATGCCGTCACGCTCGCCAAACAGGCGCTGGGACGACTCGGTGACTGCGCCTCGTTCTTCCGCGTCTATGCCCACAGCCTGCTCGGCCAGGCCCAGGCTCTCTCCGGCGAACGCGTCGCGGCGACCGCCACCCTCAGCAAGGGCGTCCAACTCGGGCAACAGCTCGACAACCACTTCATGACCGTCGACACGATGGGCGCGCTGATCCCGATGATGATCGGCCAGGGCAAGCTGCGCGAGGCACGGGCGATGTGCCAGAAGGCCATCAGCCGCTTCGTCGATGCCAAGGACTCTCCCGCCCCGGTCGCTGCGCTGCTCTACATCCGGCTCGGCATCATCGACCACGAACAGAACGATCTCGAATCGGCCCGTTACCGTCTGCTCACCGGCATCGAACTCTCCCGCCAACTCGGCATGGTGTTCTACGCGCTGCTCGGCCTGCGTGCGCTTGCCAAGCTGCAACACGTCTGCGGCGAGCGCGACGCCGCCTGGGACACTCTGGCGGAGGCCAGCGAGATCGCTCAGCGCCCCGAAAGCACCCGCCGCGCCCGCCTCATCTCGCTCGTCATCGCCGAGCTTCAGTTGCGCGAAGGAAATGTGGAAGGCGCGATGCGAACGCTGGATGAGACCCGCGCCCTTCCGTGCGCCGGCGGCGAAGAGGAGGATCTTCTCGCCGCCCGCATTTACCTCGCGCGCCACCAACCGACGCGCGCATTGAACATCCTGTCCACGCTGGAGAAAAACGCCCGGGCGGAAGGTTTCCACGGCAGCCTGATCGTCATCCACATCCTGCAAGCGCTTTGCCGGAAAGCCGCCGGCGAAAAAGCCGCCGCGACGCGCAGCCTGAGCACGGCCGTCTCGCTCGCGGCACCCGGCGGCTACCGGCGGGTCTTCCTCGACGAAGGCCGCGCCGTGGCCGATCTGCTCGGCGAAACGCGCCACGTCGATCCGGGCTTCGTCAACCGCCTGCTCGAAGCATTCGCCCTCGACGAGGAAACGCTCCCGTCTTCCGCCCTGCAACAGAGCCTGAGCCGAATGGAACGGGAAATCCTCAAGCTGCTCAACCTCGGCCTGACCAACCAGCAAATCGGCGAAAAGCTCGGCATCACCGTCAGCACTACCAAGTGGTACCTGACCCAGATGTTCGGCAAACTTAACGTCCGCAACCGCACCCAGGCCATCGCTCGATCCAGGCAACTCGGACTTCTGTAGTTGCCGCTAAAAGATTTCCTTGCTTTCCACAATCGCGTTGCCTAGATTGAAAGCGAAGGATGAGTTAGAGGCCCACAGGATCAGCAAGTTAGCGGATGAAGCAGAAGCTACGTTTCGGGTTCGTACAGGAAGTGCCTGACAACTCTATGTAGTGGGAGAGCATCACCCGGTGGCACTGGCCTGTCGGGCCTCTTGTTTGCCTCCTCGGCTCCTGCTTCCATAAAACAAAAAGCCCGAATCACTCGATTCGGGCTTTTTGCTTGAACGACCGCTATTGCGAATAGCGCCAAAATCTTGGCGTCTCCACGGGGATTCGAACCCCGGTACCTACCGTGAAAGGGTAGTGTCCTAGGCCTCTAGACGATGGAGACAGTCCGTAAAAAGAAATATCTGGAGCGGCAGAAGAGTCTCGAACTCTCGACCTCAACCTTGGCAAGGTTGCGCTCTACCAACTGAGCTACTGCCGCGTGACCTATGGCTCCCCGACCTGGGCTCGAACCAGGGACCTACGGATTAACAGTCCGGCGCTCTACCGACTGAGCTATCGGGGATCAGAGGGCGCGCATTATATAACCATGTACGGTAAAGGCGATAGTGGTTTAGCTATTTTCTTTGCATTTGTCGCCAAAAGAAAAGGCGACCCCACGTTACGCAGTCGGCATCGCCGACTTCCCCCGGCCCGCGTCCGTGGCCCGGCGCTGCACAAGGGGAAGCTAAAAACCATAGGACTTTTACCGCTGGCGGAGAAAAATCCGCTCGGTTTTCCTCCTGCCCTCTGCGTCGTCGAGCAGCGCGGGGCGCCCGGCGAAGCTGGGCGACGCAGCGGGCTGCACGCTATTCTTGGGTATTTCTTCTTGGCAAGACAAGAAGAAGCTCCTCGCCTGCAGGCGAAACACAGCGCTTCAGCGACCAGCCAGGCCAGAGTTCACAAACAACCAAGTGAAATATTCTGGCGGTTCCGGCAACACTGATCAGGCGTAGCGAACGCCGTCGCGCTTGAAGCGCGTCAGCGAGAAGAGAATTTCGCTGGCGTAGGCCGACAAGCCGAGCCGTCGGCGCATCGACTCGATCCGCGTGCAGACGTCCTCGCGTGACGGCCCGCGGAGAATGCTGTAGAGATTGTACGGCCAGTCCGGGAGGCCCCGCGCCCGCTCGTAGCACAGCGCAATCGCCTCTTCGCCGGCCAGCTGGTTGCCGATCTGCTCGGTCAGGGCCTCCGGCACATCCTGCACGAGCATCGCACTCACCCCATCATTCGGTCCGTCACTGGCGACTACGACGCCAAAGCGCTTGATCGTCCCCTCGGCACACCAGCGGCGGATCCGCTCTAGCAGTTCATCTTCGTTGCAGCCGACCCGGCTGGCCAGCACGGAAAACGGCCGGATGAACAAGGGCAGTCCCTCCTGCAGAGCCATGACCAGGCGACGACCGATTTCGTCGAGCACCGTCGACTGGCGCCCGTCGCCGGCATCGCGCCGGAACTCGCGCAACATCGGGAGGGCGACCACCGGATAGCCGGCCGCCTGCTCGATGGCGCCGAGCGCCGCCTGCAGGCGCCCTTCCGACCCGGCGGTGACCACGAACCACAGGTTATAGCGGTGATCGCGTGCGTAGTTGTGGTTGACCTCGGGAAAGCGATTGACCGCCCGCGCTACCGTTTCGAGCTTTTCCGGCGGCACGGCCATCGCGGCCAGCGTGCTGGCGCCAATGCGCTTGGGCGCGAAAACGGCGCCAACGCGAGAGATCCGCCCTTCGCGGCGAAGCTGTTCAAGCATGCGCAACACGGCGCTTTCCGCCACCCCCAGGCGCTCGGCCAGTTCGGCGAACGGCGCCGGGCAGATCGGGAAGTTCTGCTGGAATTCGTGTAGCAGGCGGGCGTCGATCCGGGCGTCGAACAATTCACCTGAGGCTTTATCGGACATTGAAGGCATGAAAAAACGGCTGGAATGGTCGAAGCATAGTATGTCCCCATGCGGAGGCAAAACAAAATTCACATCCGTGACTTCCCCTGCGCGTAAAAAACCGTCATTTGATGCAGCTTTTCGACAACACACCGTTCAAACATTGGTGAAATAATTGGCATACAGCCAAAGTCATATTAGGTAGTATCGAGCTGGGAGCGCCTTTGTCTCCCCGGAATACAACGGGGCAAACAGAAGAACATCCGCAGGCAGCGCTCCTGTCCATGGTTTCGAATCACACCTTTGCACACTCATACAAGGGAGAGTTTTCGATGTCGCTTTTCAGAACGGGGGCATTCCTTTTCGCAGCGTTTTCCTGCGCTGGACAATCGCTGGCGACGGACATCGTCGTCGGCCAGGTCGCGCCGCTGACCGGCCTGCTAGCACCGACGGGCAACCATGTCCGTGCCGGCGCGCAGCTTTATTTTGACGCAGTCAACGCTGCCGGCGGCATCAACGGTCAGAAGATCAAGCTGGTCAGCAAGGATGACGGTTACAAGATTCCGGAAACGATCAAGCAGACCCGCGCGCTGATCGAGGCTGAGCAGCCGATCGCGCTGTTCGGCTACGCCGGCACCGGCAACATCGGCGCAGTTCTGAAGGAGAAGATCCTCTCGGACAACGAGATCCCGCTGGTCATGATCCGCACCGGCGCCTCCTCGCTGGCGAAGAGCGGCAACCCGTGGATGTTCATCACCCGTGCCGGCTATCACCAGGAAATCGAAAAGATCTTCAAGCTCTACGGCTCCTCGGGCTACCGCAACTATGCCGTGTTCTATCAGGACGACCCGTTCGGTCAGGACGGCCTGGCCAGCGCCGAAGCGCTCGCCGGAAAATACAACAGCAAGATCGTCGCCAAGGGCGGCTACCCGAAGAACACCACGGACGTGGACGCCGCCGTCAAGGCCATCGCCGCCGCCTCGCCGCATGCGGTGATCATGGTCGCCAATACTCCGGCGAGCGCGGCCTTCATCAAGAAGGCCAGGGAAACGGGCATGCGCACGCAGTTCATCGCCATCTCGACGACGGACGCCGCACAACTGGTCGAGATTCTCGGCGCGGCAGGCGCGGCCGGAGTCGCCATCACCCAGGTCGTGCCGCACCCGGAAAACCGCACCGTACCGCTCTCGCGCGAAGTGGCTGCCAACTACGCCAAGTTCAAGCCGGAAGGTGTCCACCTCAACCATGTGCTGATCGAGGGCTATGTCGGCGCCAAGGTGCTCGTCGAAGGATTGCGCCGCGCCGGCCCGGGGGCAACGCGCAAAAAGCTGCGCGACACGCTGGAGCAGATGAAGACCTATGACCTCGGCGAGTTGGTGATCAGCTACTCGCCGACCGATCACGTCGGTACCGGTTTCGTCGACATCAACATCATCAGCAGCAACGGCAAACTGCTTAAATAGCACACCCGCAAGATGAACACGCGCCTGACGATCAGCCTCGTGATCGCACTTGCGCTGGCCTGCCTGCTCGTCGCTGGCTACAAGCTGTCGGCGGCATGGCGGGCGCCCCGCGCGACGACCGTGCCTGTTCCGGCCTGCACCCCGTCCGAGCGCGACTGTTCCGTCACGCTGCCGGGCGGCGGCCAGTTGACCCTCTCCGTCACCCCGCGTCCGATTCGCGCACTGCAGACGCTCAATCTGCTCGTCGTGTTCAGCGGCGCGCGCGCCGACCTCGTCGAGATCGACTTCGACGGCGCCGATATGAGCATGGGGTACAATCGGCCGCGGCTTGCCGGTCAGGGCAAGGAATTCACCGGCACGACGATCCTGCCCGTTTGCGTCACCGGGACGATGACCTGGAAAGCCACCGTACTGGCGAGCATCGACGGAGAACGGATCGCCGTGCCGTTTCTTTTCGACGTTGCCGGACGCTGAGGAACTTCGGCAAATCAGAAAAAAAGGGGGAAGCATGTCACGACAGCGCTACTGGATCGCCGCCGGCGTCTGCCTGACCGCGCTGCTCGTCTGGCTGGCGTTCTTCTGGGAGCCCGACATCGGCGCACCCGCGGGACATTCCGGCGTCGTACGCCCGGCCACCGCCCCGCCCTCCGGTGGCGATTTCACGCTGGAATCACCGGGCGGCAAGCTGTCGCTGCAGGATTATCGCGGCAAGGTCGTCCTGCTTTATTTCGGCTACACCTTCTGTCCGGACGTCTGCCCGACCGCCCTGTCGGCGCTGGGACAAGCCCTCGCCGCACTGGCTCCGGACGAACTGGCACAGGTGCAAGGTGTTTTCGTTTCCGTCGACCCCGAGCGCGACACGATGGAAGTCCTGAATGTCTACGCCCCCTTCTTCCATCCGCACATCGTCGGGGCATCGGGAACGCCGGCACAGGTCGCGGAAGTCGCCCGTCGCTATGGCGTGAGCTACATGAGACAGAAATCGGTCGATGATCGCCCCTACACCGTCGACCACTCGTCGTTCACCTATCTGATAGATCGCGAAGGCCGCCTTGCCGCCACGCTGCCGCATGGTGCGCCAGCAGCGGACATCGTTGCGCAGATTCGCCGTCACCTTGGAAGAAAGGGATAACCACCATGAAACTCGCCAAGCCATTGCTCATCTCGCTGTTCCTTGCCGCCATCGCCGGACCGGCCCTGGCCGATTCCGCGCTTTCGGTCCACGCGCCCTATGTCCGCCTGATGCCGCCGGGAATCAAGACGACAGGCAGTTTCATGCTCATCAAGAACGATGGGAATGATGACCGACGCCTGGTCCGCGCCGAAAGCCCGGCAGCGAACATCGTCGAACTGCATACCCACCTCAACGAAAACGGCGTGATGAAGATGCGCCCGGTACCGCATATCGAGGTCAAGGCGCACGGCCAGACCGAACTCAAGCCGGGCAGCTTCCACGTCATGCTGATCGAACTGACCGCCCCCCTCAACGAAGGCGACAAGGTGCCGATCACCCTGAAATTCGACGATGGCAGCAGTATCGCGATCGAGGCGCCGGTCAGGAAGCTGCAAGCGAGCATGCCCATGCAACACAAGTAAAGTTCGCTCCCCCCGGCCGAACTCGCCAGAACAAGCAAGCCCGACTAGACCGCCTCGCTCACTCAAACCCGGCCTAAACCCGTAAAATTGCGGGCCTGCTGTTGAGACAATACCGCTCAAGGCAAACTCTCCGAGTCCGCGACGCCATGCCCATCGAAATCATTGAAACCCGCCGCCTGTACCGGCAGATCGCCGACCAGATCGCCGGCCTGATCGCCGCCGGCGAATACACGCCGGGAATGCGCCTGCCGGCTGAGCGTTTGCTCGCGGAGCAACTCAGCGTCAGCCGGCCGAGCGTGCGCGAAGCCCTGATCGCCCTGGAAGTCGAAGGCTGGGTTGATATTCGCGGCGGCACGGGGGTATTCGTTCGCGACCGTCCGCCCGCCGCGCCCGAGGAAGAACTGCAACCGGAAGCAGCCGAGCGTAAAGAACCGCCCGCCGTCGGACCGATCGAACTGCTCGACGCGCGCGACATGGTCGAACCGGAAGTTGCTGCTCTTGCGGCGAAGAACGGTTCCGAAGAGACGCTGGGAACGCTCTCGCGGATACTCGGCGAAATGGTCTGCTGCGCCTCGACCGACCCGCGACACATGGAGCTCGACCACCAGTTTCACGCCGCACTCGCCGACGCCACGGGCAACGGCGCGCTGATACAGGTCATGGAAACCCTCTGGGCGATGCGCCTCGCGCCGCTCTACGTGCAACTGCAGAACCACTTCCACAACGAGGCCGTCTGGCAACAGGCGATCCTCGAACACCGCGAAATCTACGAAGCGGTCAGGGACCACGACGCCAAGGCGGCGCGCGCCGCGATGCATCGCCACGTGCATAACGCGCGGAAGCGTTACGTCTCCAACTGGCAGGAATCCTGACCTCTCTTTTTCCACTACGCTTTACCCACCCATGCCTTTCGAATCAATCGACACCCGCCGCCTGTACCGCCAGATTGCCGACCAGATCATCCGCCTGATCGACGCCGGGGAATACAAGCCGGGGGAACGTCTGCCGGCCGAGCGGATACTGGCCGAGCGCCTGGCGGTCAGCCGGCCGACCGTGCGGGAAGCGCTGATCGCGCTGGAAGTCGAAAGCCGGGTGGAAATCCGCGGCGGGTCCGGGGTGTTCGTCCTCAACCGCACGGCGCCCGCCTCGTCCCGCGCGGCGGCGACGACAAACGGCATACCGACACCGGGTCCGTTCGAAGTCCTCTTCGCCCGTGACCTGATCGAGCCCGATATCGCCGCACTGGCGGCAAAAAACGCCACCGAACGGCACCTTTCCGCGCTGGCGCAAGCGCTCGGCGAAATGGTCTGCTGCTCGGCCGGGGACATCAAGCGGCTCGAATACGACCGTGAATTCCATTTCGCCCTCGCCGAAGCCTCGGGCAACAGCGCCCTGCTGCTGGCCATCCAGGCCTTGTGGACGACGCGCGTGCAACCGGTCTACCTCTGCCTGGAGGACCATTTCCACTCCGAGCAAGTCTGGCAGCGCGCCATCATCGAACACCGGGAAATACTCGAAGCCATCAAGCACGGCGACGCCAAGGCGGCGCGTTCGGCAATGCACCGCCACATGCGCAACGTCCGCACCCGCTTCTCCTCGGCCTGGCGCGAGGAGTGAACATCGCATGGGCGCGACAAAGCCAGACGGTGCCGATTGCCCTTGCGGCAGCGGACGAAGCTACCGCGACTGCTGCAAGCCGTACCACGAAGGCCAGCCCGCCCCCTCCGCCGAAGCACTGATGCGCTCGCGCTACAGCGCTTACGTCAAACGTCTCGCCCCCTACCTCCTCGCCACCTGGGATGCGCCAACGCGCCCGTCAACGCTCGACCTGGACGATGACGACACCCGCTGGCTCGGCCTCGAGGTCAGACGCCACACGGCGACCGGCAATGACAACGCCACCGTTGAGTTCGTCGCCCGCTACAAGGTCGCCGGACGCGCCCACCGGCTGCACGAAGTCAGCCGCTTCGTGCACCGCGATGGGCGCTGGTATTACGTCGACGGCGAGTTTCCCGAGCCCGGCAAGCAGCAGAAGAAAAGTTGATGCCGGAGACGCTGCCGATCCTCTACCGCGACGAGCATCTGGTCGCCATACACAAACCGTCGGGACTGCTGGTACATCGCACCTGCCTCGACCGCCACGAGACCCGCTTCGCCGTGCAGATTCTGCGCGACCAGATCGGCCGGCACGTGCATCCGGTCCACCGGCTCGACCGCGGCACCTCCGGCGTGCTGCTCTTCGCCCTCGATCGCGACGTCTGCAGCCGCCTCGCCGCGCAGTTCGAGACGCAACAGGTGGAGAAAACCTATCTTGCCATCGTGCGCGGCCACCCCGCCCCGGAAGGCCTCATCGACCACCCGCTGACCCGTCAATTCGACGCCTACGAGTTCCGCCCGGCCAACGCCACCGGAGAGGCGCAGGATGCCGTCACCCGCTTCCGCCGGTTGGCCACAATTGAACTCCCCTACGCAGTCGATCGCTACCCTAGCAGCCGTTACGCCCTGCTCGAACTCGCGCCGCTGACCGGACGCCGGCACCAGATCCGCCGCCATCTCAAGCACATCGCCCACCCGATCATCGGCGACGCCACCTACGGCAAGGGACGCCACAACCGGCTGTTTCAGGAACTGTTCGGCTGCCATCGCCTGCTGCTCGCCTGCAAGAAAATCCGCTTCACCCACCCGGTCAACGGCGAGTTCATCGTCGTCACCGCGCCACTCGCACCGGATTTCACCAGCGTCATCGACGCGCTCGGCTGGGAGCCGGCTTAGTCGCGTTTGTAATCACTTTCCCAGACGGGCAGAACCCCCGCCTCGCCCTCGGGACAAGCGAACGCCGCATCGATGCCGACCCCGCCCACCCAGGCGAGCCGCCCATCGACCCAGAGAAACGGCAGGCGCGGACGTTCCCACGGCGGCACGCCGCCCTCCTGCAACAGGTTGCGCAAGGTCCGGCGCGGACGTTTCGCGCCCGGCTGCAAACGCTCGCCGCCCTGTCTGGGCACAAGGGAAACGCTTGCATCGACCAACAACGCGCGGCGCAAGCCCTGTCCTTTCGATTCAGCAAAGCGCACGCGCCCGCCCGCCCACGGCAAGATCTCCTGCCCCGCCCAGGCCAGCGGCTCGTTCGGCGGAAGCGGACGCAGCGGAACCACATGCACTTCGCCGCGATAGACGTGCAGCTCGCCTTCCGCGGTCGCCACGCAGACCTCCGACAACGCGTCAGCGGTCTTCAATTGCGCCAGCGCCTCGTCGATCCAGGCTGTATCCGGCGCCTGAAAGCCGGCGCGCTGCCAGACATGGCGCAACAGGTTGCGCGCGCGTTCGTGCGGCAGCGCGTTGACCGCGGCCAGCGCCAGCCGCCCGCGCGCTGTCGCAACGGCGACTCGGTCCATTTCAGCCAGATCGTCGAGCAGCGTGGCTGCCGCGGCGAAGTGGCCGGCGGCACGGGCCAGCGAGCGTTGCGTGCCCGAAAACGACGCTTCCAGACGGGGAAAAATCTCATGGCGCAGGAAGTTGCGCCGAAAGTGCCGGTTTGCGTTGCTTTCGTCCTCGATCCAGCGCAGCCCGTGCGCCCCGGCATACGCCTCGATTGCCGCGCGCGGCACGTCGAGCAGGGGCCGCACCAGCGCCGGCCCGCGCACCTGCGGCCGCTCTGCCAGCATCCCCGCCGCCCCGGCAACGCCCGCGCCACGCAACAGGTTGAGCAGCACCGTTTCGGCCTGGTCGCCCCGATGGTGCGCCAGTGTCAGCCAGTCAGCCCGGCGATCGGCAAAAACGCCGTGCCGCAACCGCCGCGCTGCCGCCTCCAGTCCTTCGCCGGTATTACGGGGAACCTGCACACGGGCCACCTCGATGGGAACAGCCAGCCCGTCGCAGAGATCGACACAGAACTCCGCCCAGGCATCGGCATGGGGACTCAGCCCGTGATGGACATGGACCGCTTCAAGACTGACGCCCGGACCATGCCGCCGCACCACAGCCTGCAAGGCGTGCAGGAGGACCACCGAGTCCATCCCGCCGGACAGGCCGACGCACACGCGCCCCCCGCGGGAAAGGCGGGATGAAAAAAAAGCGGAAACCGCCGACTCGACCGGGGCAGCCGAATCTCCCGGCGGCCGTTCAGGACGCCGGCTGCTCTTGGGTTCGGCCATAGGCCATCAGGCGCTTGAAGCGCGTTTCGAGCAAGTCGTCGATGGACAGGGCATCGAGTTTCTTGAGTGATTCGCCAAGCGCCTTGCGCAGATTCCGGGCCATCAGCTCCGGATCCCGGTGCGCGCCGCCGACCGGTTCGTTGACGACCTTGTCGATCAGGCCCAGCGACTTCAGCCGTGGCGCGGTGATGCCCAGGATTTCCGCCGCGTCGCTCGCCTTCTCGGCGCTTTTCCACAGGATCGAGGCACAACCCTCCGGCGAGATGACCGAGTAGGTGGCGTATTGCAACATCTGCACGATGTCGCCGACGCCGATCGCCAGCGCCCCGCCGGAACCGCCCTCCCCGATCACCGTCACGATGATCGGCACCCGCAGGCCGGCCATTTCCTGGAGATTGTGCCCGATCGCCTCGGACTGGCCACGCTCCTCGGCGTCGATCCCGGGATAAGCGCCGGGCGTATCGATGAAGGTCAGCAGCGGCAAGCCGAACTTCTCGGCCAGGCGCATCAGGCGCAACGCCTTGCGATAGCCTTCCGGGCGCGGCATGCCGAAGTTGCGGTACAGCTTCTCCTTGGTATCGCTCCCTTTCTGATGACCGATCACCATCACCGGCCGCCCGTCGAACCGGGCGAGACCGCCTACGATCGCCGGATCATCGGCGAAGGCACGGTCGCCATGAAGCTCCTCGAAATCGGCAAACAGCAACCGGAGGTAGTCGAGCGTATAAGGCCGCTGAGAATGACGAGCCACCTGGGCGATCTGCCAGGGCGTCAGCCGCGAATACACGTCCTTGGTCAGCTGCTGGCTCTTTTTTTCCAGTTGCGCGACTTCGTCCGAGACATCGACAGCGCCATCGTCCTGCGATGCGCGCAGCGCTTCGATCTTCCCCTCCAGATCGGCAATTTGTTGTTCAAAATCAAGGAATGAGGTTTTCATCAGAGGGCGTCCGTGAGAAGTGGCAGCCATTCTAGCGCAAAGCTGGAACACCGGATTCCGGGCGAGGAAATCAACAAAGATGCAAAAAATATCTCGAAAACACTTTACAACCCTGGAATGCCTCCCTATAATGCGCACTCTTTCGAGCACGGGGGTATAGCTCAGCTGGGAGAGCGCTTGCATGGCATGCAAGAGGTCAGCGGTTCGATCCCGCTTACCTCCACCAAGCGATCGAAAGAGAAAAGTTTTAGTCCGGGTCCCCATCGTCTAGAGGCCTAGGACACTACCCTTTCACGGTAGGTACCGGGGTTCGAATCCCCGTGGGGACGCCAAGGTTTTTGCAGTACTGCAGCAATGGAGTGGTAGTTCAGTTGGTTAGAATACCGGCCTGTCACGCCGGGGGTCGCGGGTTCGAGTCCCGTCCACTCCGCCAAGCATTAAGAAGAAACGATCGACCGGCAACACGCCGCTCGATCGTTTTTTTGTTCACCCGTCAGAAAATCCGCGCCAAATCGATCGCCAGAACAGACCGTGACCAAGCTTGAGCAGACCCGCCAGACCCTCCGCGATGCCATCCTGGCTGCGCAACGTCCGGTGCTCGCGCTTTCCGGCGGTAAGGACTCGGTGATGCTCCTCGACCTGTGCCTGCCGTATCGTGACCGGTTGCACGTCGTCTGGGCCCGCACCACGGAAACCTTCCCGCACATGATCGAGTTCGTCCGGCGCAACGTGGCGGGATGGGATTTCGTCGAACTCGTCGGTGATCAGGCGAAGCATTTCGCGAAGTACGGCTGGCCGTCGGCGATCATTCCGGTGCGCCACCGGCCGCACGAGAAAAATCCGGGCATCCTGATTCAATCGGACGGGTACTGCTGCAAGGATCTGCAGTACCGACCGCTCGCCCGCTACGTCAAGCGTTACGGCGCCGATCTCGTCCTGCATGGGCAGACGGCCGAAGATCTGCGCAACGTGAAGCTGTCGTTTCCGAAAATGCTTCGTCCGCTGGCACGCGACCGGATCGTCGCCCCGCTCGACGCCTGGACCGCCGACGAAGTGCTCGATTATTGCCGGACACACGACATCGAATTGCCTCAGCAATACGGCGACGGCCTGCCCGATTCGCTCGAATGCTGGAACTGCACGGTGCGCACCGACCTGCAGCGTTTCCTCTGGATGCAGAAGCGTTATCCGGAACTTGCAACCCGCCTGGCGGCGATGATGCGCGACGTCTACGGCGCCGTGCTAACGGACTACGAAACCCACATCAAGCCGGTCATCGACGCCGCCGACGCCAAGGGAAAGCCGTGACACCCGCGTACTGGATTCAGGCGTCGCAGGATCTGGCGCAAGTCGATCCGGTCATGGCCGAACTGGTCGAACGCCATGCCGGCGAATCGATTGTCTCGCGCGGTGATCCGTTCGCGACGCTAGTCCGCTCGATCGTCGGCCAACAGATTTCGGTCAAGGCCGCCGACAGCGTCTGGGCACGCCTGATCGCCGCGCTCCCTGCCCTGACGCCCGCTGCCGTCCTCGCCTGCGCCACCGAACAGTTGCGCGCCTGCGGCCTGTCGGCGCGGAAGGTGGAATACGTTTGCGACCTGGCCGCCCACTTTGACGGCGGCCGGATTCACACACACCGCTGGCCGGCAATGGAAGACGCCGAGATCATCGACGAACTCACCGCCGTGCGCGGCATCGGCGTCTGGACGGCCGAGATGTTCCTGATCTTCAACCAGTTGCGCCCGGACGTCTTCCCGCTCGACGACATCGGCCTGCAGAAAGCCGTCGCCCGGCACTACCTCGCTGGCGAACGCCCGTCGCGCCGCCAGCTTGCCGACGTTGGCGATCGCTGGCGCCCCTGGCGTTCTGTTGCCACGTGGTACCTGTGGCGCAGCCTGGACCCGGTGCCGGTCGAATACTGACGTACCTGGCGTAGCTATTGCTTCGGCACGATGAAGTATAAAGACCTCGTCATACCGGCGCAGGCCGGTATCCAGTATCGGAGAGCAATCGCCGACTGGACCCTGGCCTTCGCCGGGGTGACGAATTCAGACATTACCTTGCCGAATCAATAGATCAGGCAAACGCCGCCAACATCTCCTGTGTATCGGCGTCGATCTGCGGCAACAACTCCGCGAAACGCTGACGGACTTCTCCGAGTTGGCCTGCTTCGAGGTCAGCCCCTTTCTGGAACCATTCGAGATGCGATCCGGCCAGGATATTGCCGATAAAGACGATGTCGGCCAGCGTGCGTACTGCTTCGGGCAACACGCGCGGCTGATCATGGTCGATCGTCGCGTTAACGATCTCCTCCGGAACACCGATGGCATCGAGCAACGAGACGCCGATGCTCTCATGCCACTGCAGGATCAGGTACTTCACCGTTTCGGGGCGCAGACGCAATTCCTCGTACTGGGACGCGCGATACAACATATAGAACGCGCCGAGGTCATGCACCAGACCGGCAAGCATGGCCTGATCGGGGCTGATCCGCCCGTTCTGCCGCGCCAGCAGGCGCGAGGCGGCGGCCGCCCGGATCGAGTGCTCCCAGAGACTGCGTGAAATCTCGCTGAACAGCACCATATCCTTGGCACGCAACATCTGCCCCATGGCGACGCCCAGCGCCGTGGTCCGCACCATCTCGACACCGAGGCGCTGCACGGCAGTTTGTAGGTCACGCGCCGGCGTGCCATCCGGGCTGTACAGCACCGAACTGGCCAGATGCGTCAGCCGGCTGGCAATCAGGGGATCGAGCGTAACGATCGCGGCGATGCGCGAAACCGGCAGGTCCGGGTTCTGCAATTCCTTGCGCAGTTTCAGCGCGGCGTCGAAACAGGTCGGGAAGACTACGCTGTCCGAGGACAACTCTTCGGCGATGTCTTCGAGCATCTGGAAACGCTGAGCCTTCAAGGCGTCGCCAACCTTGTCGACGCTCGGATTCTCGTTTTCTGTCATGGTGTGTCTTCGTTTCTCGTTGCCGGCAAGCCCGGCAGTCATTCGGCGGGTTCGGTAACCAGCATTCTAAGCCGGGACTGCAGTACGTCGCTCAACTCGCGCAGCTTTTCCGCTCCGGCGCCACGTTCCGTCGAACGGGATGCCGGCCCGTTGTCACGCAAGGCATCCGCCACGGCGTGAATATCGGCGTGCAAACGTCCGATTTCAGCGAATTCGGGACGCACCGCGTGCCGCGTCGCCCCTGCGCCCGCCAGCCACTTGCCGAAGCGGCAATGCTCCTTTCCGAAGGCCACGCCGCTTGTCGACGTACCGGCCAGTTCCTTCTCGACCGCCCGCACCCAGGCGCGATGTTCGGTTCCGGCAAACAGCGCCGGCAAATCCTCCCGGCTCACCGGCCGCAAGGATTTCCAGCGCGGGTCCGGGGCCCAGTTCGTCGCCCACGCGGCGAGCTCGTCGGCCGGCATCGGCCGGGCAATGCCATAGCCTTGCGCCAGTTCGCAGCCCAGCAGCAGGAGCATTTCGCCGTGCGCGGCGGTTTCCACCCCCTCGGCGATGACCTCCCGCCGGAAAGCAGCGGCCAGGCTGATCACACCTTCGAGGATGGTCAGGTCATCCGGGTCGTCGAGCATGTCGCGCACGAAGCTCTGGTCGATCTTCAACTCATCGGCATCCAGTCGCTTCAGATAGGTGAGCGAGGAATACCCCGTGCCGAAATCGTCAAGAGCGAAGCGCACGCCGAGTTGCCGGCATGCCGCGATGATCGACGAAACCCGTTCGAGGTCCTCCAGCGCACTGGTTTCGAGCACCTCGATCGTCAGATCACCCGGCCTGACTTCCGGATGTTGCGCCAGCGTGCGCGCGAGCAGCGATACGAAATCGCCCCGCTGCAACAGACGGGCGCCGACGTTGACGCTGACCGGAATGGCGCCGCAGGCCGCCTGCCAGCGGGCGATCTGCGCAACCGCCTCGCCGACCACCCACTCATCGACGTCGCCTCCCAGCGGATCGTTTTCGATCTCGGGCAGGAACGCCGCCGGCGACAGCACGCCCTTCTCGGGATGATGCCAGCGGATCAGCGCCTCGGCGCCAACGACCCGTCCCTTGCGCATGTCGACCTTGGGCTGGTAATGCAGGACAAACTCGCCGTCGCGCAGGGCCTGCCGGACACGTTCGCGGCTTTCATGGCGGCCGCGCAGGCTGCGATCGTGGTCGGCATCGAACATCTGGGAGCGGTTCCTGCCGCCCAGCTTGGCCTGGTACATCGCCTGATCCGCCTGCCGCAGCAACTGATCGGCATCCACCTCGTCACGTTGCGGGAAGAAGGTGACGCCGAGGCTGGCGGACACCTGTAGTTCCAGATCGCCCTCGCGCACCGGCTGCGAAGCGGCCGCGAGCAAACGGTTAAGCATCGGTTCGCAGGACGACGCATCGGGAAGATCGATCAGCACGACCACGAACTCGTCGCCGCCAAGGCGCGCGAGCGTATCGCCTTCGCGCAGCGTCTGGCGCATGCGGTTCGCCACGGCCACCAGCAACTGGTCGCCGATCTTGTGGCCGTGCGTATCGTTGATCGCCTTGAAGCCGTCGAGATCGAGATAGGCGACGGCCAGCAACTGCTTGCGCCGAAGAGTTTGGGTCATCGCCTGTTTCATCCGGTCGGCCAGCAGCGCCCGATTCGGCAAGGTGGTGAGCAGATCGAAATGGGCCATTCGGGTCAACTGCTCTTCATGCGCCTTCATCGGCGTGATGTCCGTAAACAGGGCGACGTAACGCAGGGTCCGCCCCTCCTCGTCACGCACCGCGCTGATGGCCAGCAGTTCCGGATAAAGCTCGCCGTTCTTGCGGCGGTTCCAGATTTCCCCGCTCCAGTTGCCCGTTTCCAGGAGTTCACGCCACATCGCCTGGTAAAACTCGGGAGGATGGTGGCTCGACCGCAGGATGCGCGGATTCTGGCCGATGGCTTCCTCCCGCGCATAGCCGGTAATCCGGGTGAATGCCGCATTGACGTCGATGATGGTGCCATCGGCGGAGGTAATCGTGATGCCCTCCTGTGCATGCAGGAAAACGCTGGCGGCCAGCTGGTTTTTCTCTTCCGCGCGCTTGCGCGCGTCGATATCGGCGATCACACCGACGAGGCCCAGCTTCATTCCGTTCGCATCAAACAGCTGCCGGCCGGTCAGGTGCCCCCAGAACACGGTCTGCCCGGCGCGCCAGTAGAGCCGGTCAAGATCGACCGACGGAATCTGGCTGCCGAGCAGCGCCAGCATCTTCTCGCGGGCGGTCTCGCGCTCGGACGGATGCACCAGCGCGACGTACTCGTTGCCCAAAAGCGCGTCGATCGGGATGCCGAACATCTCGCACATCCGTCGGTTGGCTTGCGTGATGCGCCCGCGCATGTCGATCACGAAAATCGCGACGCTTGACGTATCGAGAATCTGCTTGAGAAACGATTCGCGCTGCCCGAGTTTTTCCAGCAAACAATTGAACGCCTGGATCAGCCGCCCGATCTCGTCCTCGCGCGCAACGGCAAGCGGCCGGGCCGCCTCCTCTTTTCCGGAGAGTTGCGCCAGCGAGTCGGCCGCCAGCAGCATCGGCGCCAGCTGGCGCTTGAGCAGCCACCAGGACAACACCGCGGCAAGGAGCGTCAGCACGATCGTCGCAACCAGCATGCGCTGTTCCATCTGGCGAATCGCGGAAAACGCCTCGTCGGTCGGCAAATACCCGGAAACGAACCAACCCGCCACTGGAACCTGCCTGGCCGCCGAGAGAATCTCGACGCCGAACGAATTGAACGTAACGCCAAACCCCTCGAAACCACTGACAAAGCGATCGAACAACGGATTGACGCCGAACGGAATCACTTCCATGACGCGCCGTTTGTCCGTGGCCGTGGCGATCATCCGCTGCTGCGGCACCACCAGCAGATAGCCGCCGGTCCTGCCATAGTGATTTTGCGTGGCCTGATCAAGGAAGTTTGGCTCACCCATGTTGATCACGCCTATCAACGCGCCGACGACCCTGCCATTTCCGGCACGCAGCGGAACCGCCACCACGACCACGGGAATGCCGGACGTCCGCCCCATGATCGGCGCGCTGATGGCCACCCGCCCTTCGTCGAGCACGTTCCTGAGATAGTCCCGATCCAAGTAACTCACCCCCACGCGCCCGGAAGAGAGCGGAATGGCCGCAATGGTCATGCCGGCAGTGTCGGTGACGAACGTGCCACCGTTGAACTTGCCGAACAGGTTTTTCCAGCCTTCGAGATGCGCCTGGATTGCCGGCGGCCCGTCAGCCATCACTGCCTCCGTCTGACGCGCCACCTCGCTCAGCCAATCGATCCGGTCCTCGAACTCATGATCGAGCCGATCCGCTACCAGTGAGACGGTGGCGAACTGATGCTCGCCGAACTCGCGCTCCATATCGGCACGCAAGGTGCGACTGGCGTAAAAGGAGAGCGTCCAGAGGCTGGCCAGGAAAATGGCCAGGGTTCCGATGGTGAGCCGGGTCTTGAGCGAGTTGAAGAAAAAGGCGTATTTGCCCATGCAGTAGTCCGGCACCGAAACGTTTCTTGACCCAAGAGCATTCCGGTTTGGCAACGTACCGTCCGGCTGCTTTTTCGGGAGGACTTTAGCAGCAATCCCCCGGTTAACGCATCGGAATTCGTGCCGGACGCCCGATCCGCCGTCGGGATCGAAGCGCCTTTGCAACAGATACTCCGCCCCTGCAGCGGGACGATCCTCAACGCGCTCCGGCAATCGCGGCAGCAAGGGCCAGAAGCACCGCACCGGTCAGGCGTTCGAGCATGCGGATATGCGCCCGGAAATGGCGCACGAGGGGCGGATGGCCGGCGGCACGCGCCACGCCGAGATCCCAGCCGAGGACCACGGAGAACATCCACGCGCCGTAGGCCAGACGGACGCCCAACGGCGTGGCGGCGTCGAAACCGAGCGAGAACAGGCTGGCGTAGAACAGCGAGTTCTTCGGATTGAGGATGCCGGAGACAAACCCGGTCCGCCACTCCGTCCACCAGCCGGACGGACTCGCCGGCGTACTGTCCGTGCTCGGCATCGCAAGTTCACCCGACGAGCGAATGAAGCGCCAGCCGAGCCAGGCGAGGTAACCGCAACCGCCCCACGTGAGCAGCGAGAAGAGCGGCGCCGAGGTTTGCAGTAGCGACACGCCGGCAATAGCCAGGGCGATATACACCGCGTTGGCCACGGCAATGCCGACGCAGACGCCGCTCGCCGTGCGCGGGCCGTTGACCACCGCGCTGCGGACGATCAGGAAAAAGTCCGGCCCCGGACTGACCAAGGCCAGAAAATGCGCCCCGGCGATCACCAGAAATTGCTGCCACGCTGCCACATCCCGCTCCCTGCCTGATTGAGAAGGCACCACTCTGGCAAAGGACGAAGCAGACGTCTTGAACGAAATTGCGCTCGGGAAGCCCTCCCTCATTCAGGCAGTCGGCGAACGGTATTCAGCCGGCGTCGCGGCGACACGCCGCTTGAAGGCGCGCTGGAAATGGCTCTGATCGGCGAAACCGAGTTGCGCCGCCACGTCGGCCAGCGGAAGCCCCTGTTCGAGAAGAACGCGTGCCCGGCGGATCCGCAGGTCGATCTGCCACGCATGCGGCGTCATGCCGACCGTGTCGCGAAAACGGCGCAGGAAATGATAGCGACTCATCCCGGCGACAGACGCGAGCAAGGCCAGCGGCAACGGCTCGGTGCAGCGCGACTCGATCAGCGCCAGCGCGTCGTTCACGCCGGCATTGCCCGAGGCGGCCGTTGCTGCCGCGAATGACTCCCGGTCCTTGAGAATGCGGTACAGGTCGCCCACGAACAGCACGACCTCGGCTTCCTTCTCGGCCTCCGGCGCATCACCGAACAGGAGGTCGGTCAACCGGACCAGCCGGGAATGAACAAGCGGCTGGATCGCCGCATCGGGAAAACCGTCGAAGACGCCGGCGGCGAACGGCTGCCATTCGCCGATCACGTCGGTCACCCACACCGGATCGAGGTGGAGCATCCGGTAGCTCCAGCGCCCGTCGCTCGCCGGGTTGCAGCAATGCACGACACCCGGCGGAATCAGCACGACATCGCCAGGACCGAGGCGCCGCTCGACATCCCGCAGCGAAAACGCGCTCTCGCCGCCCTCCACCGAGCCGATCGACAGACTGTCGTGCGCGTGGGGAATGTAGCTGTTGCGGCTGGCGCTGGCGCAGCGCGCTTCGACGAAGGGAAGCGCGACGGAGCGCCAGAAACGGTGATCGGCGACGGACATTGCGGACAGAAAACTCCCGAGGGGGCGTGGAGACGACCGCCATAGTGAGGAATGACCTCGCGATGGTCAATCGAGAAAAGCCCGTTCGACATTCCATCGCGTAGCATGCCCGGAACGCTTCTTCGGTATACTTCCGCCTTTACGTTCGTTCCCCGTCGAAAGCGCATTCAATGAGTTCCACCCCGGATTCAAACGCCACTCCTTCCACGTCGTCCTCGCCGTTCCCGCCCGAAATCCTGCGCGATGTGGCCAAACGCCGCACCTTCGCCATCATTTCCCACCCGGACGCGGGTAAAACGACGCTGACCGAGAAGCTGCTGCTGTTCGGCGGGGCGATCCAGCTGGCCGGCACGGTCAAGAGCCGCAAGAGCGCGCGCCACGCGACCTCGGACTGGATGGAAGTGGAAAAGCAGCGCGGCATTTCGGTGACCAGCTCGGTGATGCAGTTCGAATACAACGGGCACACGGTCAACCTCCTCGACACGCCGGGCCACCAGGACTTTTCGGAAGACACCTACCGCGTGCTGACCGCCGTCGACGCGGCAGTGATGGTCATCGACGCGGCCAAGGGCGTCGAGGCGCAGACGATCAAGCTGCTCGACGTCTGCCGCATGCGCAACACGCCGATCATCACCTTCGTCAACAAGTTCGACCGCGAGGTGCGCGAGCCTTTCGAACTGCTCGAAGAAATCGAGGACGTGCTGAATATCGAATGCGCGCCGATCACCTGGCCGATCGGCATGGGCAAGACCTTCCGCGGGGTGTACCACCTTGGCAACGACAGCCTGCTGCGTTTCTCGCCGGGCGAGGAAAAGCGCACCGAGGCCGAGAAGATCGACGGCATCGACAATGCCTTCCTCGACGAACAGTTCCCGCTTGAGGTCGGCAAGCTGCGCGAGGACGTGGATCTGATCCGCAGCGCCAGCAGCCCGTTCGACCTCGTTGATTTCCTCGCCGGCCAGCAGACGCCGGTGTTCTTCGGTTCCGGGATCAACAATTTCGGCGTGCAGGAAATCCTTGAGGCGCTGCTCGACTGGGCGCCGCCACCGCAGCCGCGCGACGCGGGCGTGCGCATGGTCGAACCAGCCGAACCGGCCTTCTCCGGCTTCGTCTTCAAGATCCAGGCGAACATGGACCCGAAGCACCGCGACCGCATCGCCTTCTTCCGCGTCTGTTCCGGCCGTTACTCCTCCGGGATGAAGGTCAAGCACGTGCGCATGGAGCGCGAGATGAAGCTGGCCAACGCGCTGACCTTCATGGCCAACGAGCGCGTGCTGATGGAAGACGCCGTCGCCGGCGACATCATCGGCATCCACAACCACGGCCAGCTGCACATCGGCGATACGCTGACCGAAGGCGAAACGCTCGGCTTCAAGGGCATCCCCTACTTCTCGCCGGAGCTGTTCCGCAGCGCACGCCTGCGCGACCCGCTGAAGAGCAAGCAGCTGCAGAAGGGCCTGCAGGAACTCGGCGAGGAAGGCGCGATCCAGGTGTTCGAGAACCTCGCCTCCGGCGCGCTGCTGCTCGGCGCAGTCGGCGTGCTGCAGTTCGAGGTCGTCGCCCAGCGCCTGCAGACCGAGTACAAGGTCGACGCGATCTTCGAACCGGCGGACATCCATACCGCCCGCTGGCTGACCTTCCCGGACGACGTCACGCGCAGGAACTTCGAACGCGAGCAGCAGCACCGCATGGCCAAGGACGTCGACGGCAACCTGGTGTATCTTGCCAGCACGCGCTACAACCTCGACGTGACTCGCGAGAAATGGACCAAGGTCGGTTTCCACGCCTCGCGCGAGCACGGCCAGGTTCTGAGCTGACCCCATGCCCAGCATCTTCTTCTTCGACATCGACAACACGCTGCTGGATCACAGCACGCTGACCATCCCGCCCTCCGCGCTCGCCGCCATCGACGAACTCAAGCGGGACGGGCATACGGTCGTCGTCGCCACCGGACGCTCGCACGGGCACGCCAAGCCGTTCATCGACCAGGTTCGCCCGACCTTCGCGATCACCCAGAACGGCGCGCGCATCCTGCACGAAGACAATGTGGTGTTCAGCGAGCCGTTGCCTCGGCAACGGCTCGCCGCACTGTTCGACTGGATGGCCGGGCAGGGCCATTACTTCGGCGTCAACGACGGCACCTCGGGCTACGTCAACACGCAGGTGCCGATGACCACGCAACCGCTCGACACCGTCGCCATGCCCTACCAGTCGGACGACCCGATCCATCGCTGGCGGGACGTCTTCCAGGGCTGGCTGTTCTTCGACGAGTCGCTCGATGCCACGCTGATTCCGTCCATTCGTGAGCGTTTCCCTGAATTCGACATCGTGCGCTGGCACCCGTGGGCCGTCGACGTCCAGTTGCACGCCATCAACAAATGGACGGCCTGCCAGTGGGTCATGGCGCGCACCGGATTCTCGCCCGAGCAGGCCATCGCCTTCGGCGACGGGCTGAACGACATGCAGATGCTCAAGGGCGTTGGCCTCGGCATCGCCATGGACAACGGCCACCCCGAATTGAAAGCCGTCGCCGACCGGATCGCCCCGGCACTGCACCTCGACGGCATCGCGCGGATGCTGCGGGAACTGTTCCTGGCGACGCCCGCCGGTTCGTTTGCTTCTTATTCGACGCCCACGCACGACGGACAGTAATCCGCCCACGAGGACGCCATTCATCCCGGCGGATCGACACCTTCGTTCCTCGGCCGACACCGTACCAGGGTGAAGCAAATGGAGACGCCATGAGCCCAAAGACCAAGGTAATGATCGTCGACGACTCGGCGCTGGTCCGCCAGGTCATCACCCAGGCCATCTCCCGCGACCCGTCGATCGAAGTGGTCGCCACGGCGCAGGACCCGATCTTCGCGCTCGAAAAGCTGAAAAATCAGTGGCCCGACGTGATCGTCCTGGACATCGAAATGCCGCGCATGGACGGCCTGACTTTCCTGAAGAAGATCATGGCCGAGCACCCGACGCCGGTGGTCATCTGCTCCTCGCTGGCGGAAAAAGGCGCACAGGTCACGATGGAAGCGCTGGCGTCGGGCGCGGTGAGCATCATCACCAAGCCGAAGATCGATCTCAAGGCCTTCCTGCAGGATTCGGCCAACGACATCGTTGCCCACATCAAGGCCGCCGCGCGTGCCAACATGGGTGCCGTGCGGCAGATCACCCGCATGGCGACCCCGCCGATCAACCGTCCGAAACTGTCCGCGGACGTGATGTTGCCGAGCACGCACACCGGCGCGCGGATGTACGGCACGACGGACAAGCTGGTCGCCATCGGCACCTCCACCGGCGGCACCCAGGCGCTCGAAGCCGTGCTGACCCGGTTGCCGGCGGTCAGTACCGGCATCGTCATCGTGCAGCACATGCCGGAGCGCTTCACCGCGATGTTCGCCGAGCGTCTGAACAACCTGTGCCAGATCGAGGTCCGTGAAGGCAAGGACGGCGATCGCGTGCGGCCCGGCCTCGCGCTGATCGCTCCCGGCGGCAAGCACATGCTGCTCAAGCGCAGCGGCGCCCAGTACTACGTCGAAGTCCGCGATGGCCCGCTGGTCAACCGCCACAAGCCGTCGGTCGACGTCCTCTTCCGCTCGGTCGCCCAGGTTGCCGGGAAGAACGCGCTCGGCATCATCATGACCGGCATGGGTGACGACGGCGCCCGCGGGCTCAAGGAAATGCACGACACCGGCGCGCAAACCATCGCCGAGGACGAATCCTCCTGCGTCGTGTTCGGCATGCCGAAGGAGGCCATCAGGCTCGGCGCGGCCGGGAAGGTCATCCCGCTCGACACGATTCCCAAGGAGATTATTGCCTACGGGGCCTGACAGGACGTTGGCGTGGTGAACAGCACGCCGATACTCGGGATGCCGTTTCCGCGATCGGGGCAAACGCGCGCCATTGGCGCCTTTCCGCCTTTTCCGGTAGGCTTGCGCCTCCGTTTCTCCCGCGCCGCGCCCCATGCTCAACACCCTCGCCCTTCTTCTGCTCTTTCAACTGGGCGGCGAGCTGATCGCGCGCCTGTTCGGCCTGCCGATCCCCGGCCCGGTCATCGGCATGACGCTGCTGCTTCTTACCTTGCTGGCACGCGGCCAGGCCAGCCATGACACGCGCGCCAACGTCGGCTCTTTTCTGCAGCACATGTCGCTCTTCTTCGTACCCGCCGGCGTCGGCGTGATGGTGCATGTCCAGCGCGTTGCCAGCGAATGGTTGCCGATCGTCGTCGCACTGGTATTCAGCACTTTCGCCGGGATGGCGGTAACGGCTTGGGTGATCCGTGCGATGTCGCCAAAAAAGGAAGGCACTTCGGGAAAGGAGGCCCGCCCGTGAGCAGCCTGCCCCCTACCGAGCTGTGGAGCTACTTCATCCGTACGCCGCTGCTCGGCTTGTCCCTCACGCTTTCGGCGTATCTCGCTGGCGTCTGGCTGTTCAAGCGCAGCGGGCAGAAGCCGTTCTGCAATCCGGTGCTGATCGCCATCGTGCTGATTTCCCTGCTGCTGTGGGCCACCGGCACGCCGTACCAGGACTATTTCGACGGCGCGCAGTTCATCCATTTCCTGCTCGGGCCGGCGACGGTGGCGCTCGCCGTACCGCTGCATGCCTACTGGAAACGCCTGCGCGAGATGGCCCTGCCGCTGGTGGTCGGCCTGTTCGCCGGCTCGGCCACCGCCGCCTTCTCGGCGATGGGCATTGCCTGGCTGCTCGGTGCGTCACCGGAAACCATCTTCTCGCTCGGCCCGAAGTCGGTAACCACGCCAATCGCGATGGGCGTCGCCGAGCAGATCGGCGGCATTCCGTCGCTCACCGCGGTGTTCGTGATCATTACCGGCATCGTCGGCGCGTTCGGCGCACCTCCCTTTTTCCGCCTGCTGCGCATCGACCACCATCCCACGCAGGGATTCGCCATCGGCCTTGCCGCGCACGGCCTCGGCACCGCCCGCGCCTTCCTCGTCAGTGAGGAAATGGGCGCCTTCTCCGCGCTCGGGATGGGGCTCAACGGCGTGCTGACCGCCGTGCTGCTGCCCGTCCTGTTTTCCCTGCTGCTTCACTGATTGACTGATTCACGGAAAGGCCCACCGCCATGAACGCTCCACTGCCCTTGCTCACCCCGACCGAAGCCCGCATCCTCGGCGTCCTCGTCGAAAAGGAAAAGACGGTTCCCGACACTTACCCGCTGACGCTCAACAGCCTGACCTCGGGCTGCAACCAAAAGACCTCGCGCGATCCGGTGATGAATCTCGCCGAAAGCGAGCTCCAGGCGGCGCTGGAGGAGTTGCGCGGACGCGCGCTGGTGATCGAGAGCTACGGCGCCTCGGGGCGCGTGCTGCGTTACGCGCAGAATTTCGCCAAGGTCTACGGGCTGCCGCAGCCCAGCGTCGCGTTGCTCTCGATGCTCATGTTGCGCGGGCCGCAGACCGTCAGCGAACTGCGCGCCAATTGCGAACGGCTGTACCGTTTCGAGGACGCCTCGACCGTCGAGGCCTACCTGGAAGAACTTGCGGAACGCAGCAGCGGCGCACTGACGGTCAAGCTGCCCAAGCAGCCGGGCTCGCGCGAGCACCGCTGGGCGCACCTGCTGTGCGGCGAAGTTGACCTGCCGGCCGTGGCGGAATCCCGGCGCGAAAACACCAGCGCGCTGGAAGAACGCGTCACCCGCCTCGAACAGGAACTGGCGGAACTGCGCGAAACGATCGCTGCGCTGCTCGGCAACACGGCAGACTGACCCGCGCTGCGTTCCACGCAGTCGAACTGTAGCCGGCTGTTGCAATCAAACGCTGCAACGACCGGCCACAGGAGAACGACCATGAACGCACCGACCTGCGATCTCGCCAGCAAACACTGCAAGCCATGTGAAGGCGGCGTTGCACCGTTGACCACGGAAGAAGCTGAACAACTCTTGAGCACGCTGGACGGCTGGGCGCTGTCCGGCAACGAGATCGGCAAGACCTACCGCTTCCGGAACTACCACGAGACGATGGCCTTCGTGAACGCCACCGCCTGGGTGTCGCACCGCGAAGACCACCACCCCGATCTGGAAGTGAGCTACCGCGAGTGCCGCGTGCGCTACAGCACGCACGCCATCGGCGGGCTGTCGGAGAACGACTTCATCTGCGCGGCGAAGATCGACGCGCTGGTGAAATCGTCCTGATCAGAGTCCGAGCACCGTCGCCGGATTGACCTTGGTCATCCGGTCGATCGCCGTTTGCGGCACCCCGACATCGACGAGGAAGCCGATGTACTCGGCCAGCGCCTCGCTCCACACCGGATTCTCGACCTGACCGCCGTCGGTCGCCACGATCGTCGAGTCGAAACCGAGCGCTTCCATCGCGTCGAGATTGCGGCGGAAGTTCTTGTCGTACTTGCCGCCGACATTGCGGGCGTAGCAGCGCTCGAAAAACACGTCGAACTCGGCAAGACGCTTCTGATCGTCGATCGACATATCCACGGTCATCCATTCCGGATGATTGACGACGATCTTCCTGACGCCTTGCTTCCGCGCTTCTTCAACGACGACCAGCGATTCCGTCGGCGTCAGGTGGCCGGTCGCCAACGCAACATCGGCCTCGGCAACCATCTTCAGGATCGGCAGCAGCGCCGGGACGACCTTGCCGTCGACGACCGTTTCGACGCCATCGCTCTTGCCCTGGTGCTTGCGTTCATTGGCCGAGAACGACGTCGGCAGCCAGACGAACTTCGCCCCGAGCTTGATCGCGGTGTCCACGGCGATGGCGTTGAGTCCGCCGATGTGCGGATTGAGCACGATGCCGCCGAATACATCGATCCCCGGCACGGCGACGCGGGCCATCGCCGCGCGGTCCATGGTGGTGACGAGATGCGACTTGATGACGATCGCCCGCGCGCCGACCCGCTTCGCTTCCGTCGCCAGCTCGATGTCGTTGAGGCGCCGCACCCGGATGTCCGGATTGGTGTGGATATGGATATCGATGACGCCCTGCAACAGTTTTTCCGTATCAGTCATGCGTGCCTCCTAAAGAATGAAGATCAGCGCGCCGGTGAGCAGGAAGGCGGCGACGAAACCGATCGGTACGGCACGAAACAGCAGTTGCGGGAACAACTCGCTGCGTCCCTCTTCCGTCGCGCACGAACCGAGCACCAGGCTGCCGCCCGAGGAAAAAGGCGAGATCGCCGAGGCCTGCGCGCCTACCACGATGCAGACGAACAGGAGCATCGGGTCGAAGCCGCTGGACGCCGCCAGCGCCGGGACGAGCGGGAACAATGCCGGCGTGACCACCCCGAGTGTGCTTGAGAACAGGGACATGATCGCTGCGACCAGACACATGGCGAACGGCACCAGGTAGGTCGGCAGACTGGTGCCGATCCAGGAGGCCAGCAGCTGGATCGTGCCGGCCTTGATCGCCACGGAAATCAACATGCCGACGCCGCAGATCATCACCAGCGTCGCCCACGGCACCATCGCCAGTACCTTTTTCTCGTCGCCAAGTTTCAGCAGCAGGGCGATCACGGTGAAAACACTGGCCACCAGCCCGATGTCCATCTTCGAATTGACGAAGGTGATCAGCTTGTTGTCCGGGAGCGCCATGTGCAGCAGCGGCGCGGCGAGCACGATGCCCATCATCAGGGCGATCAGGAACAGCGTCGTCTTCTGGTTCTTGTCGAACGGCTCCGGCCGCTGCGAAAGCGAAATGGCACTGCCGTTCATGGTCTTCTTGTGATCGGTGAAGAAGATCAACCCGCCGAGGACGACGAAGGGAACGACCATGGTGCTGGCGAAAATACCGATCGAGTTGACGAAGGCCGTATCCGGCGAGATGCCGGCGTTCGTCATCAACCCGCGGAAGATCAGGCCACTCTGGCTGGCCATGAAGTTGGCCCCGGCCAGCGCGCCATAGTTGACCGCCATCGCCCCGATCATTTTGCCCATGCCTGTTTTTTCGCAGAGCAGCAGCGTGATCGGCGCCATGAACGCCAGCACCGTGTAGAAGCCGGCGCCCATCCCGGCGATCAGCGTCGCGGCGAGGAACACGGCGAACGGCAGCATGTGCGGAAACTTGCGGCAGCCGTACATCAAGTGGCCAGCAAGCTTTTCCAGCGTGCCGTTGACCAGCGCAAAGTTGTAGAACAGCGAAACGGCGAAGATGACGAAGAAGATGCTGATCGGCCACATCTTCACCACGTCCTTGGCCGACAGATCGAGCACGAAGCACCCGATGATGTAGGCGAAGGCAATCGCGAAAAAGCCCGTATTGATCTTCGTCCGGTACCCCAGCGCGATCGAAACCACGATCGCCGCCACCACGATCAGACTCATCATGACGATTCTCCCTTTATAGAGATGAAAACTGCACGCACACAAAGGGCCGCCAACGCAGTAACGGAATACTGCCGCGATGCCACGAAGGCGACCGGATTTTCTGGAAGGATGCAACTACGGTTTTTGTATTCCCGAAGAACCGGGAATCACCGCTATTCGTCTAGTCATATACATGAATAGATGTCACATCGTAAGCAGGGTCATTACCCGTGTCAACTGGATTTTCCGGCATGGACGAATCCGCCTGCTCCGGCTAGAGTTACCCTCCTTCTGAACCTCTGGACGGTTGTATGAATTCCGGCAAGCTGGCGCACGACGCGCGTCTCCCGCTTTACCAGCGATTGCGCGACGAGATGGTGGAGAAGATCACCGCGGGGGAATGGCGCCCCGACCAGGCGATCCCCACCGAAGCGGAACTGACCAGGACCTACGGCGTAGCCATCGGCACGGTCAGGAAAGCCGTAGACGTGCTCGTCGCGGAAGGATTATTGGAGCGCAGCCAGGGACGCGGCACCTTCATCCGCCGCCCGAGTTTCGACGCCTCGCTGTTCCGCTTCTTCCGCCACCTCACCAGCGAAGGCGGGCGCAAGATCCCCGAAGGTCGGGTATTGGCGCGTACCGTTGAAACGCCACCCGAATACGTGGCGTCGGCGCTGGGACTGAGCGCAAAATCAAAAGCAATCCGCCTCGACCGCCTGCGGCTGATCGACGGCCAGGTCGTCCTGGCCGAGGAGATCTGGCTGCCCAAGGCCCGTTTCGCCGCGCTGCTCGATGTGGAACTCGCCGAGTTCGACGACCTGCTCTACCCGTTCTACGAATCGCACTGCGGACAAGTCATTGCCTCGGCCAAAGAGACGCTGACGGTCGATTCGGCCAACGCGGAAATAGCCAGGGCACTCGGCATCGAGACAGGCAAGCCGGTCGTCGTCGTCGAGCGACTCGCCCTCGGCTTCGACCGCAAGCCGCTCGAATGGCGCCGCTCGCACGGCGCGGCGAACACCTTCCGCTACCAGGTCGATATCTGCTGATTGGACCAGGCAGGGGGAAAACGGAAGACCAAGGAAGCGCTTAAATAGTTGTCACCCCGGCGAAGGCCGGGGTGACAAATCTTCAATAAACCAGCACGTCCCTAACGAATCAGGAACGCGAGCATCGCCATGCAGGTCGGCGGCAGCGCATAGAGGAACAGCCGCACCGGGCTCACGGCCTGATCCCGGAACGACCCCTTCAGGATCGAGAGGCCGGCGGGGTTGGGCGCATTGGCAATGACCGTCAAGCCGCCGCCCGTGACCGCCCCGGCGACCAGGGCGTACTTGAACTCTGCACTGACGCCCGACACCAGCGACCCCAGGTAGGTCAGCGCCGCGTTATCGGTAATCGCCGTCAGACCGGTCGAGATGAAATAGATCAGCGTCGGCGAGACATCGGCCAGCGCCTGCTCCAGCCACCATTTCTGCAAGCCGCCGAGGGTCACGAGGCCGGCAAGGAAAAACGACACCAGCAAGGCTTCGCGCAGGAAAAGCTTCTCGTGCTGATGGCGCTTGTACGCCTCGGTGAAGCCAAGGAACAAAAGAAAAATGCCGAGAAAGATCACCGGATGATGCGAGAAGAACACGACCCCCGCCATGAACAGGATGTGAATCGCGCTCACCACCAGTGGCGGAGCGTTTCTCTCATCCTCCTTGATCCGCGCCTTGACCAGCAACTCCTCCCGGAACAGCCAGGTAATGCCCGCCGCATTGATCAACACGGCAATGGCCGCGCGCCAACCGAATTGCGTGAGCATGAACAGCGTATCCCAGTTCCACTTTGCGGCCACCATCAGCACCGGCGGCGCGGCAAAGTTGGTCAGCGTACCGCCGATGGAAATATTGACGAACAGCACGGCCAGGGTGGCATATTTCATTCGTTCGGTCAGCGTGCTCTTGAAGTACACATCGCGCAGCAGCAACGCGGCGAGCGTCATGGCACCAGGCTCGGTGATGAACGAGCCGAACAGGGGAACCAGGCTCAGGCAAAGAAAGAAGAAGGCCTGCTCCTTCGGTATCGGCATCAGCCGGGCCACGCCCTTGACGAAGGATGCCACGGCGCTCAATACCGGACGCGTCGACGCAATGACCATGATCGCCAGCACGAAGAGCGGTTCTGTGTAGTTGAGCCCGTCCAGGTACTTGATCACCGTACCGGAATCGATCGTGACGTACAGGATCGCCATCAGCACGAACGCCCAGAAGCCGAAGACCACCTCGACTTCGCCGAGCAGATGCCACAAACCGGCATGCTGCGGCTGGACGCGCGCCATGCGCGCAAAGATCTTCGTCGAGAAGGTATGCGCCACCGCGATCGCGAATACTACGGTTGCCACGATTTCCATCGTGTTCGGGCCAAGCAGGTCCATAAAAAAACTCCCAATGTAAAAAAACAGGTTTCTTCAGCCAATCTGCTGGCTGACCAAGCACGACCGTACCCAACTGCCCGGAGTGATGGATTCGTGCCCCCCTTCACCCGTTCCGTTGCTGCGGTCCTGCGAAATTCCCTCGTGCTTATCACTGACGTCGGCGAAGCTCACTACCGACGAAAAGACGCCCCTGCCCCCCCCCCAAACGACATCTCAAGGGGATTTTAAGAGCAAATTGTCGATATTTTGTTTTTCTGCATCCTGAAATAACTTTTCTCAATGCGAAAAGCTAATGGCTGTTCAACGTTGTGTCAACCGAAATTGATCGGGTTGTAGGATGAATTCAGTTCACGAATAAACGCGTTTAATCAGAACATTAGCAATTACTTAAGGTAAAAATATGCAGCAATCATTTCAACAACGGTGTCACCCAGCGGACAGGTAAAATGCCGGTTTTCATCGAAAACGGAGCCTGCCGCAATGTCCGCCCCGCATGACCCCACCCCCTGGCACGCCTTCACCCAACTGGTTACCGCCCGCCGCTCGACGCGCGGCTACCTGCCGAAGCCCGTCGAGCGCAACCTCATCGAAGAAATCCTGACCCTCGCCTCCCGCTCGCCCTCCGGCACCAACACCCAGCCCTGGCGCGTGCACGTCGTCACTGGCGACGCGCTCAACCGCGTCGTGCAAGCCGTCTGCGCCGCCTACGATGCGGAACCGGGCCGCTGCGATTCCGTGATCTATTCCAACCTCGACGGCGAACCCTACCTGTCGCGCAAGCGCACCCTCGGCAAAGCCATGTACGGTCTGATGGGCATCGGCAAGGGCGATACCGGCGCCATGCTCGCCCAGCGCCGCCGCAACTTCGAATTCTTCGGCGCCCCGGTCGGCCTCCTCATCACCGTGGACAAGGCGCTCGGCGTCGGCAGCTGGCTCGACACCGGCATGTTCATGCAGTCGCTGATGCTCGCCGCCAAGGCCAGGGGCCTCGACACCTGCCCGCAAGGCTTCTGGGTGCAGTACGAATCGGTCGTCGCCGAAGCCATCGGTCTGCCGGAAAACGAACGCCTGGTCAGCGGCATCGCCCTCGGCTACGCTGACCCGAGCGTCCCGGAAAACGCCCTGAACACCGAGCGCGCTGCACTGAACGAATTCGCCGTCATTCACGAATAAGGAGTCCCAAAGATGCCCACCATGCACATCGAGTTGTTTGCCGGCCGCAGCCCCGAGCAAAAAAAGGAACTCGTCGAAGCGCTGACCAGGGAGACCTGCCGCGTCCTCGGCTGCGATCCGGGCGCCGTCGACATCATCCTCATCGACGTCGAGCGACATAACTGGGCGACGGGCGGGAAGATGTGGTCGGAGCAGTCGTAGCTCGAAGGAAATAGCATCCTTGCAAATTCGCCAACGAGGTTCCGGAATTGCAAGGATCCTGCATGCTCCTCCGAAAACCTGAGATCAAAACCGCACGAGCATAACGACAGTTCGCTTCGCAGACTGCTTGCTGATCCTCAGAACATCGTGATCTCAGGCGAGCCAAAAAAACTCAATGACCGACTTCGCCGCCTACTCCGGCCTTTTCTCCGCCGCCCTGCTCGCCGCGACGCTGTTTCCGGCGCAGTCGGAGCTGGTGCTCGCCGGCCTGCTGGTGGCGGGAAACCAGCCGCCCTGGACGCTCGTCGCCGTCGCCACCATCGGCAACGTGCTGGGGTCGGCGATCAACTGGGGGCTCGGTCGTTACCTGGAGCATTTTCAGGACCGGCGCTGGTTTCCGGTCAAGCCGCGGTCGCTGCACAAGGCAGAGCGGTGGTATCACCGCTATGGCCGCTGGTCGCTGCTGCTGAGCTGGGCGCCGTTCATCGGTGATCCGTTGACGCTGGTGGCCGGCGTGCTGCGCGAGCCGTTTCCGTCGTTCATTGCCATCGTCACGCTGGCCAAGCTGGGGCGTTATCTCGTGCTGACGGCCATCACCCTGCAGTGGTTCACGTAATCTTGCGAGGACGCCCATGCTCTACCTCTACACCCTCGACCAGCCCGAACGCTACCTGCGCCTGTTGCAGGAGGCGCTGCCCGACGAAACCATCGCCTGCTGGCCGCAGGAGGTCGATACGGCGGCGGTGACGCACGCCGCCGTGTGGGCGCCGCCGGAGGACTTTTTCGCCCGTTTCCCCAACCTGCACACGGTGTTCGTGATGGGCGCCGGGGTCGACAAGCTGCTGCAGCGGACGGACGTACCGGACAACGTGACGCTGATCCGCCTGACCGACGCCGGCATGGCGCAGCAGATGACCGAGTATTGCCTCTACGGCGTGCTGCACTACCAGCGGCAGATGGATCGCTACGCCGGGCAGCAGCGGGAACGGTTGTGGAATCCGCTCGAGACCCGGCTGGCACGCGACGTCCGCGTCGGCATCCTCGGTTTGGGCGAACTGGGCAGCAAGGTGGCGCAGGATCTGGCGCGGCTCGGTTATCGCGTTTCCGGCTGGAGCCGGCGACCGCGCCAGTTCGACGGCGTCCGCTGCCTGCACGGCGAGGCCGGACTGCGCGAACTGCTGCCGCAGACCGACGTGCTGTTCTGCGTGCTGCCGTCGACGCAGGAGACCCAGCATCTGCTCGACGCCGAAACGCTCGCGCTGCTGCCCGCCGACGCGGCGCTGATCAACGCCGGGCGAGGTTCGCTGATCGACGAGGCCGCGCTGCTCGCCCGGCTCGATGCCGGTTTGCTGCGCTTTGCCCTGCTCGACGTCTTCGCCGAAGAGCCGTTGCCTGAGAATCACCCGTTCTGGACGCATCCACGGGTGATCGTCACGCCGCACGTCGCCGCCGACACGGTGGCGGAAGACGCTGTCCAACAAATCGCAGCCAACCTGCGCGCGCAGGCGGCAGGTCAGCCGATTAAGGGTGTCGTCGACCGGCGACGCGGCTACTGACCGGCCGACCGTTCAAACAGGATCGTCGAGGTCATCCTGTAGCGCCGTTTGGTAATCCTGCCCGCCGTAGAACACGCCGATGATCGAAACCAACTCGGAATCCACGGCAAATGCGATTATCGTCCGCCCCTTGTAGTTCGTGAGGAGAATGCCGGGGCGAATATCGTCGCGCGGTAGCCACGCAGCGGAAATGTCTCCAAGGTCTCGCAATAGCTGACGATGGCATTGACGTACCGTTCGGCAACGACGGGCGATGCCACCGAGGCGATATATCGATAGAGTTCAGCGAGTTGTTCGTCGGCCTCTGGCGAGAAGACGACGCGATATTTCATTCCGCCTTGCCGGACATCGCCTGGTGTTCGGCGGCAATCCGGGCACGCACGCTATCGGGGGTCACCCCCCGGGAAGGATCGGCTTTCAACGCATCATAGGCCGGCCCGACCTGATCCTGCAGCCAGCGCTCCATGGCGCGCTCGCGCGCCATCAACGCCCGCAGCCCGTCGCGAAACACTTCGCTTTCGGTCGCATAGGCACCGGTTGCTACCATCGACTTCACCATTCCGGCCATTTCGTTCGGCAGGGTGATGCTGAATTGTTGGGTTGAACGCATGTCTGCCTCCATCAGGTCGATAGGATTAAATCCTACACGCGCGAATCGACCGCATCAACCCTGCCCGGATACCAGCGCACTACCCGCGCGCGTACGCCGCCGCCCGCTGGAACAATTCGTCATCCGGACGCACGCCGGTATAGAGCGCGAACTGTTCGACAGCCTGGATGGCGAACACTTCGGCGCCGGTAATCACCGGCTTGCCGAGCGCCCGGGCGCGGCGGATCAAGGGCGTTTCCGGCGGCAGAGCGACGACATCGAAGATCACGCGGGCCGCCTTGATGGCTTCCTCGTCGAACGCCAGCGAGTCAGATTCCGCTCCGCCGGCCATGCCGATCGGCGTGACGTTGATCAGCAGGTCGGCCGTCGCTCCGCCCATCTCTGCCCGCCAGTCGAACCCGTACAGTCCGGCCAGCGTTTTCCCGGCGTTTTCGTTGCGCGCCACGATCGTCCCGTGGCGAAAACCGGCGTCACGCAGCGCGCAGGCCACGGCCTTGGCCATGCCGCCGCTGCCACGCAGGATGAACGAATACCCGGACGGCACCTGATGTTCGGCGAGCAGCTTGCGGACGGCGAGGTAATCGGTGTTGTAGGCCTTGAGGTGGCCGGCGGTATTGACGATCGTATTGACCGATTCGATGGCCCGCGCCGAGTCGTCCATCTCGTCGACCAGCGGAATCACCGCTTCCTTGAACGGCATCGAGATCGCGCAGCCGCGAATGCCGAGCGCACGCACGCCGCCGATCGCCGCCGGCAGGTCGGTGGTGGTGAAGGCCTTGTAGAGATAGTCGAGCCCCAGCGCCTCGTACAGGTAGTTGTGGAAGCGCGTGCCGAAATTGCTCGGACGCGCGGCGAGGGACATGCAGAGGGTGGTGTCCTTGGTGATCTGCCGGGTCATCGTGTATCCGGGAACAATGTCCGAAAAAATTATCAGAATCCGTCATTCCGGGCTTGACCCGGAATCCAGTGGTGCACCGTTGGATTCCGGCTTTCGCCGGAATGACGAGCTTACTCTTCGTTTTCAGCGTCAAGCTACGTATCCAGCGCCCGCATTTGTGCCGTCTCACCCGTCGGGCTGTTGCCGAAATAGCGTTTGAACTCGCGGCTGAACTGCGACAGGCTGGAATAGCCGACGCGGCTGGCCGCCGTGCTGGCGTTGTGGTCGCCCTGCAGCATCAGCGCCCGCGCCTTGTGCAGGCGGATGCTCTTGAGGTACTGCACCGGCGAGGTCGAGGTCACCGCCTTGAAGTTGTGGTGAAAGCTGGAGACGCTCATGTTCGCCTCGCGCGCCAGCGATTCGACGTCGAGTTCCTTGTTGTACTCCTGATGCACGCGCCGCAGCACGCGGGCGATCTGCCCGAAACGGCTGTGGCGCGCGGAGACCGCACGCAAGGCCCCGCCCTGCTCGCCGCGCAGCACGTGGTAGGTGATCTCGCGCACGATGCCCGGCCCGAGGATGCGCGCGTCCATCGGCGATTGCAGGCATTCGAGGAGGCGCACCGCGGCGCAGTCGAGGTCTTCGGTCAGCGGCGTCGAGTACAGGCCGCACACCATCTCCGGAGGCGCACGATCGTCCTCCATTTCCATCAGCAGTTCGCCCAGCGCCACCGGATCGACGCGGATGCACAGGCCGAGCAGCGGTTCGTCCGGCGACGCTTCCGTTTCGCATTCGAGCGGCAGCGGTACCGAGAGGACGAGGTAGTTGTTCGGGTCGTAGACGTAGGTCTGCTCGCCGAGAAAAACCCGCTTTCGCCCCTGGCCGATGATGATGATGCTCGGCTCGTAGACGATCGGCTCGCGCGGCTTCGCGCCATTGACGCGAACGAAGCGCACCGCGTCGAGCCGCGAGGGTGTGTAGCCCTCCTCGATCGCCAGCGCACCAAGCAGTTCGGCGATACGCCCGTCCGACTCCCATTGCTGCCACTGCTGCATAAAAAACTCCACACCGAAAAATCAGGCAAACATTCTGCACCAAATTTTTCTTAAAACGTGCCGTTCTGGAGAAAAAGGCAAATATGGGGCAGAAATGTGTATTGGTATCGGCGCGTCCGCCAACTAAGATGAATGACGTTCGGTGCGAATGACGAAAACGAACAGAACGGGTAGCCACGCCATTCCGGCGAAAGCCGGAATCCATTGGTGCACCACTGGATTCCGGGTCAAGCCCGGAATGACGGATTCTCCAAGGGCATTCTGATTCATCGTGACGCTACTGATGCACCGCCATTTCACGAAAGGACAAAAACCATGCAATTCAACCACTACATGCCCTCGCGGATCTTCTTCGGCGCTGGCGCGCTCGACCAGCTCGGCAACGTGCCGCTGCCCGGCAAGAAGGCGCTGATCGTCATTTCCGCCGGCAAGTCGATGCGCCAGAACGGCTACCTCGATCGCCTGATCGCCCTGCTCAAGCAGAACGGCGCCGAGAGCGTCGTCTTCGACAAGATCCAGCCGAACCCGATCAAGTCGCATGTGATGGAAGCCGCCGAACTCGCCCGCCAGAGCGGCTGCGATTTCGTCATCGGCCTCGGCGGCGGCAGCAGCATCGATTCGGCCAAGAGCATCGCCATGATGGCGAAGAACCCCGGCGACTACTGGGACTACATCGGCGGCGGCTCCGGCCAGGGCAAGCCGGTACTCAACGGTGCGCTGCCGATCATCGCCATCACCACCACGGCCGGCACCGGCACCGAGGCCGACCCCTGGACAGTGATCACCAAGGAGGAAACCAACGAGAAGATCGGCTACGGCAACGACCACACCTTCCCGCTGGTCTCGATCGTCGATCCGGACCTGATGCTCTCGGTGCCGCCGCACCTGACCGCCTACCAGGGCATGGACGCCTTCTTCCACGCCGCCGAAGGCGTGATCGCCACCTGCGCCTCGCCGATGAGCGACCTCTACGCGCTGAAGAGCATCGAGACCATCGCACGCTGGCTGCCAGTGGCCGTCAAGGACGGCGCGAACAAGGAAGCCCGCGCGCAGATGGCCTTCGCCAACATGCTCTCCGGCTTCGTCGAATCGACCTCGTCGTGCACCTCCGAGCACTCGCTGGAACACGCGCTGAGCGCCTACCATCCGGACCTGCCGCACGGCGCCGGCCTGACGATCCTCTCGGTCGCCTACTTCGGCTTCTTCCTCGACAAGATCCCCGGCCACCTGTTCGAATCGATGGCGCGGGCGATGGGCGAAAACGTCGACGCCCTGCCGGCCAGCGAGCGCCCGGCGGCCTTCATCACCGCACTGAAGAAGCTGATCGCCCGCAGCGGGCTGGAAGGGTTGAAGATGTCCGACTACGGCATCCGCCGCGAGGAAATCCCGACGCTCGCGCAGAACGCCCGCGACACCATGGGCGGCCTGTTCGAACTCGATCGCCACAAGCTCTCGTTCGAGGAGACGAAGCAGATCCTCGAGAACGCCTATCGGTAAGAAGGCGCTGAAGTAGTCGTCCCCCGGCGCATGCCGGGGTGCGCCGGAATGATTTCAGAAAGAACTCGCATGACCACCACCGATTGGATGCCCTCCGCCACCCGTTACGACACGATGCCCTACCGGCGCGCCGGCCATAGCGGCCTGAAGCTGCCGGCGCTCTCGTTCGGGATGTGGCACAACTTCGGCCAGAGCGCCGACCCAACTAATGCGCGCGCGTTGCTGCGGCGCGCCTTCGATCTCGGCATTACGCATTTCGACCTGGCCAACAACTACGGCCCGCCGCCCGGCGCGGCCGAGGAGCTGTTCGGCCGAATCCTCGCCAGCGACTTCGCGCCACACCGCGACGAACTGATCGTCTCGACCAAGGCCGGCTACCTGATGTGGCCTGGCCCGTACGGCATCGACGGCTCGCGCAAGCATCTGCTGGCCAGCCTCGACCAGAGCCTGAAGCGGATGAAGCTCGACTACGTCGATATCTTCTACTCGCACCGCTACGACCCGGACACGCCGCTCGAAGAAACGATGGGCGCGCTGGCCACCGCCGTGCAGCAGGGCAAGGCACTGTACGTCGGGCTCTCGTCCTATTCGGCGAAAAAGACGCGCGAGGCGGCGGCAATCCTCAAGCGCATGGGCGTGCCCTGCGTGCTGCACCAGCCCTCCTACTCGCTACTCAACCGCTGGATCGAGGAAGACCTGCTCGACACGCTGCGCGACGAAGCGATCGGCTGCATCGTCTTTTCGCCACTGGCGCAAGGGTTGCTGACCGGCAAATACCTCGCCGGCGTCCCGGCCGATTCGCGCAAGGCGAAGGGCGCCGCGTCGTTCCGCGACAACTATCTCGAAGCGGCCACGCTCGAACGGATTCGCCCGCTGATGGAAATCGCCGAGTGGCGGGGACAAACGCTGGCGCAGATGGCGCTGGCCTGGGTGCTGCGCCAGCCGCAAGTCACCTCGGCGCTTATCGGCGCCAGCCGCATCAGCCAGCTGGAGGAAAACGTCGCCGCGCTCCAGCGACTCGACTTCTCCCCCGAGGAACTGGCCGAAATCGACCGCTGGGCGAGCGACGCCAACCTGAACATCTGGGCGGCGTCGAGCAACGCGGGGTGATGCATGCGCTAAACCGACGAACAACAGTCACCCGAAATACGGCCCGCGCCTTCGCGGCCCGTCGGTGTTGACGCAATTCAAGTGACGCCCGCCTTAAGATTCGTTTAAGCTGCCCAAAGAAAAATCATAATTTCAGGGCGATTACTTTGATGCGGTCTTTCCCACCGTGGATCAAAAACACCAGGCTGAGGATTGCGCTTCTCCTTCTCGGTCTGGGAGTGTCCTCGTTTCTGACTTGGCAGCACTATTATCCCGTTCAAGCCGAAGACGGTTGGTCCTTCAAGGTCTTTCTGGACAACATTCCCAAAGTCAGCGCCATGGTTGTTGATAGACAGGGCAACCTGTATGTCTCCCAAGAATTCAATACACAAAAAGGGGGCGTGTTCCGGCTACAAGCGGATGGCACCCGGAAGAACATCATGACCCGGTTGTCCAAACCGGATGGCCTGGTTTTGTTCCAGGACGGAGTCGCCGCCAGCCAGGAGGGCGGGAAACACCACATACTCTGGTGGAGAGAAGACAAGATCGAGCGACTGTTCGAGGGCAACAGCATTGAAGGCCTTGCCAGTGATGGTCGTCACTTGTTCGCCGTCGAGGACGTGAAGCGAAATGGCCGCCTGCTGAAATACGATCCGGAAACAAAGGAAACAACGACGCTGCGTGACGGCCTCGACGAGCCTGAAGGGATTACGATCTGTCCGGACGGCAATCTTTTCTATACGGAAAAGAAGAAAGGCTGGATCAAGAGATTTCGCCCCGGCGGCAGTGATGAAATCGCCGTGCGCGGCCTCCACGCTCCTTCCTTTCTCATGTGCAACAACAAGGGCTTATGGATAACCGAGGACCTGACACACGGCGCTCGCCTGTTACGCCTGGACGCCTCGGGAGCAACCCACATCATCCTCAAGCACCTTCGCTCTGCCCAAACCATCATCTCGATCGCCCCAGGACACTTCCTTGTCGCGGAGCAGGGGCGCGGACGCATCCTCGAACTGAATCGTCTCGACAATGCAAAACACTAATTCCTCCTCATCCAGAAGACCACTCTTCACACAAGCCCCCGCAAGCAAGCCGGAGATTGGCCTGAGGCACCATCTGCTGTTCACGGCATGGAGCATGCTGGTACTGATGGCGATGTATTCGCTGCTGCGGCTGGCGCTGCTGGTCTACAACCGGGAGCAGATCGGTGGTGCAACGGCCGCTGTTCTGGCCGAGGCCTTTTTCAACGGGCTGCGCTTCGACTTGCGTCTCGTCGTCATCGCCTGCCTGCCGATGCTCCTTGCCATACCGAGTCCCCGGGCCATGTCGGCGCGCGGCTTTTTTCGCCTCTGGCTGACCATTTTTGCCAGCGTCACGCTCTTCCTGGGAGTCATCGAACTCGACTTTTACCGGGAGTTCAACCAGCGTCTGAATGCCCTGGTGTTCCAGTACCTGAAAGAAGACCCCGAGACGGTCCTGAACATGATCTGGTACGGGTTTCCGGTGGTGCGCTACCTGCTGGCATGGGCGCTGGCGTCGAGCCTTCTGGCGTGGCTGTTCCGGAAAATCGATCTGCACACGCGCGCCCGCCGTGACTTGCCGGCAATCCCTGGGCCGTTTTCGAGCCGGCTGCCGGTCAGGCTCGTCGTGTTCTTCATGTGCGGACTGCTGGCTGTGGTTGCGTCGCGCGGGACCCTGCGTCAAGGGCCGCCCTTGCGCTGGGGCGATGCGTTCACCACGGAGTCGACCTTCGCCAATCAGCTTGGCCTGAATGGAACCCTGATGCTGTTCTCCGCCGCCAAAAGCCTGTTGTCCAGCCACCGGGACAACATCTGGAAAAGCGACTTGCCGCCCGCCGAAGCGCTGGGCCTTGTGCGCAAGATGCTCCTTACCGATAGCGACACGTTGGTCGGCGAAGACCAGGCCGCGATCCTCCGCAACTACGCCCCCCCGGAGGAAGGCGTCCTCCCCGTCCGAAACGTTGTCGTGATCCTGATGGAGAGCTTCGCCGGGCGCCATGTCGGCGTGCTGGGCGGGCAAGGAAACATCACGCCGTATTTTGACAAGCTCGCCGCCGAAGGCTTGTTGTTCTCCCGCTTTTTTGCCAACGGGACACACACGCATCAGGGAACGTTCGTCACCCTCGCCTGCTTCCCCAACCTGCCGGGTTTCGAGTACCTGATGCAAACCCCGGAGGGCAGCAACGATTTTTCGGGCCTGCCGCAGTTGCTCGGGGAGCGCCAGTTGGACAACCTGTATGTGTATAACGGCGATTTCGCCTGGGACAACCAGTCGGGATTCTTTGGCCGACAAGGGGTCACCAACCTCATCGGGCGATTCGATTACAGGAACCCGATTGTTTCCGATCCGACCTGGGGCGTTTCCGATCAGGACATGTTCGAGCGCGCCGCCGAGGAACTGGCGAAACGCAGCGGCGGAAAACCGTTCTATGCGATCCTGCAAACCCTGTCGAACCACACGCCTTACGCCCTACCGAAAAAATTGCCGGTGGAATCCGTTACCGGACAGGGAGCGCTCGACCAGCATCTCACCGCGATGCGCTATTCCGACTGGGCGCTTGGACAGTTCTTCGAAAAGATCCGGAACGAACCCTACTTCAAGGAAACACTTTTCGTGCTTGTTGGCGACCATGGGTTTGGCGGTGGAGAGCAACTGACGGAGATGAATCTCGCGCGCTTCAATGTCCCGCTTGTGCTGATTGCTCCAGGCATTCAGCACAAGTTCGGTGCAACGCGCGACACCGTCGGAACGCAGGTCGATGTCGTACCCACGATCATGGGGCGACTGGGCGGCAACGTCAGGCATCAATGCTGGGGCCGCGACCTGCTGAATCTCCCCGAGGGCGACCGTGGCTTCGGGGTCATCAAACCGTCGGGAAGCGACCAGACGGTGGCGATCATCAGCGACAACAAGATTGTCGTCCAATCAAGATCGAAAGCCGTGAAGTCCTATGAGTACCAGCTCTGGACCGATCCCCGGGCAAAGGAACTGAAGCACGATGAGCAGGAAGGCGAGCTGAAAAGGAGGCTGGATGCCTTCATCCAGGTGGCTACGCAAAGCCTGCTGGACAACACCACCGGACTCAACGTCACGCCACGCAAGAACACGGCGACCAAGCCCCGCTGAGTCTGTTCCGACGGCGACGGCAGGAAGCCGGTCGCGGGAAAGCGGAAGAAAATCAGACTGACGCGTCGTCGAATTTCGCGGCGCCAATCTGCGACTGATCCAGCTCCAGCGCGCCGGAGAGATTCGACTTCACCGTCTGCAGAAGATCGGTGAGGGCTTGCTGCTGTTCGTCCGACAGGCCGCGCAGCATTTCCCCGCGGGCGCGCAGGATGACGCTCTCGACCTCGACGAGGAGCTGCCGCGCCTGCTTCGTCAGGTGAATGCTCCACAAGCGGCGATCGCCGGGAATCGGCCGCCGCTCGATCCATCCGCTTTTCTCGACCTGGTCGATCAGCCGGCCGGCGGTGGATTTCTCGATTTCCAGTTCGTGGGAAATCTGCGACTGCGACACCCCCTCGTGGTTGGACAGGATCGCCAGGACCGACCACTGCGCCCGTGACAGGCCCAGAGGCTGCAAGCGACGGTCGATCAGTTTGCGCAGCAGCCGTGCCGAATCGGTGAGAAGGAAACCGGCTCCCCGGTGGGAGTCATGGATGATCATCGATAAAGCCTCGTTTTGGGACGCGCAATGATAGGTCCGGCCCTCGCCGATTGCCAGCATTGATGCGCGAGAATCAAAGTCATTCGGCCAACCCGGCGCCCTTGCATTATTGCTTCGGCACGCTGAAGCATAAAGACCTCGTCATACCGGCGCAGGCCGGTATCCCGTATCGGAGAGCAATCGCCGACTGGACCCCGGCCTTCGCCGGGGTGACGAATCCAGACCGAATTCAGACCGAATTCAGACATTTCCTTGCCGAATCAATAGCGCTGCCGCCACTGTAGTTGCGTTGCTTACTATTGCGCGTCTTATGGTAACCTACCATACCATGAACAACACAACCACCCGCCGCCGGCGCTCTCCGGCCCGAACTCAGCCCTCCCCCATTCTCTGCTTTCCCTGTCTTTCCCTTTTCTGGAGTCATTGACCATGCAAACCCCAAACATCGGTTTCCGGATCCCCCAGTCCGTTCAGGAAATTCTCGCGGCCTGCCCGAAATACACGGTGGCCTCCAATCGCCAGCAGTTGTTCGAACTGGCCACCCGAGACGCCGTCAACGGCGTGCATGAGGTCGCCTACGACGTGCCCGGCCAGGGCCGGGTGGTGGAAGCGACCGTCTGCCGCGTGAAGAACGGCATCGCCGCCAACTACGTCGAACCGTACATGCGCCGCCGCGATCCCGAGTGCATGCTGATCGCCGACGACCAGCCGACCGACAAGCTGCGCTTCGAGGACGAGTTCGGCGAATCCTTCGAGGCCCTGCGCGCGGAGACTTTCGAGTGGCTGAAGACGCAGGAACTGGCGCTGTTTCCGTTCATCGCCGGGGCGCCGGGAATCGGCACCGACGCGCTGGTCGTGGCGCCGGCGAATGCAGGCTTCTTCGCGCTGGGGCTCGCCTTGTTGCAGGGCATTCTCGATGGGAACGAAATTTCGCCGGACTTCGACCCGAAGGCGGTGATCTTCGTCGCGCCGCCGTTCCGCCACACGCACTTCAAGGGCAAGCAGATGGTGGTGCATAACCGCCGCCCGGGCCGGCACGAGCTGTTCAGCTATAACCTGTATCCGGGGCCAAGCGCCAAGAAGGGCATCTACGGCGTGCTGCTCACCCTCGGCGAGCGCGAGGACTGGCTGACCGCGCACTGCTCGGCGGTACAGGTGATCACGCCTTACGCCAACAAGCTGTGCATCATGCACGAGGGCGCCAGCGGCGGCGGCAAGAGCGAACTCCTCGAACAGGTCCATCGCCAGTCCGACGGCGGCCTGCTGCTCGGCGTGAATACGCTGACCGGCGAGCGCCGCACGCTGGTGCTGCCGGCCAACTGCGAACTGCGCCCGGTCACCGACGACATGGCGCTGTGCCACCCGTCGCTGGCGCGCAACGACGGGCGCCTGGCGTTGATGGACGCCGAACAGGGCTGGTTCGTCCGCGTCAATCACATCACCGACTACGGCACCGACCCCAACCTGGAGCGGATGACCATCCACCCGGTCGAGCCGCTGCTGTTCCTCAACATCGAGGCGCAGCCGGGCAGCACGGCGCTGATCTGGGAGCACATCGAGGATGCACCGGGCAAGCCGTGCCCGAATCCGCGCGTCGTCATCCCGCGCAAGGCCGTTCCCAACATCCACGAGGGCGCGGTCAATATCGACGTGCGCAGTTTCGGCGTGCGCTGCCCGCCCTGTACCAGCGAGAATCCAACCTACGGGATCATGGGCCTGTTCCACCTGCTACCGCCGGCGCTGGCCTGGCTGTGGCGCCTCGTCGCGCCGCGCGGGCATGCGAATCCGAGCATCGTCAGCGTCGAGGGAATGAGTTCGGAAGGCGTCGGCTCCTACTGGCCCTTCGCCACCGGCCGCATGGTGGATCAGGCCAATCTACTGCTGCGCCAGATCGTCGACACTCCCAAGGTGAAGTACATCCTGACGCCGAACCAGCATATCGGCGCGTGGGAAACCGGCTTCATGCCGCAATGGATCGCCCGTGAATACCTCGCGCGTCGCGGCGGAGCCAAGTTCTCTCCGGAGCAGGTGATGCCGTCGCGCTGCCCGCTGCTCGGCTTCGCGCTCAAGAGCGTGGTCATCGAAGGGCAGACCATCCCGGGCATCATGCTGCGTGTGGAGAAGCAGCCGGAAATCGGCCTCGCCGGCTACGGCGCCGGCGCGCAAATCCTGACCGACTTCTTCCACAAGGAACTGGCGCAATACCTCGAAGACGACCTCGATCCGCTCGGCCGCAAGATTATCGAGTGCTGCCTGGCCAACGGCTCGGTCGAGGACTACATGGCGCTGTTGCCACACACCGTCATCAGCGACGACTTCTAAGCTCGACAGATGCGGGGCGCGTTCCGGGGAAGCGCCGTTTTTCCCGGAACGCACCGCTCAACCACGGGACGAAACCAAACCCCGGGTTCGTCCATCAGGCCGGCTCCGCGCAGACAAATCGCACCTCGCCGCCCCCCCCCCTTTCCAAGGAACCCGCCCCATCGATCGGACGCTGGCCCGCGCCATCCCCGGCCACCGGCTTTTTCTCCTTGATCTGAAGACGAATCAGTCTACGCTTATAGACAACAAGAGTTGCTTCAAAGCAGACCTTCTATTTGCGTTTGATCAGGCAGGGAGAAATCGTGAGGCGATTAACCAATCTGTGTCTCTTTCTGTTCGTCATTCAGTTCACCGGCGCATTCGCCTCGACCACCAACCACGCGGAACTTGACGCGTTGCGCGGTCCGTTCAGTACCGGACCTGACGTCACCCGCGCTTGCCTGGCCTGTCACACGGAGGCGGGGCATCAGGTCCAGAAAAGTGTTCACTGGACGTGGGAAAAGATCAATCCGACCACCGGAAAGAAGCTTGGCAAGAAATTCGCTGCGAACAATTTCTGCGGATCACCGATCTCCAACGAACCTCGCTGTACCAGTTGCCATGCAGGATACGGATGGTCCGACAAGAACTTCGACTTCACGAACCAGGAAAATGTGGATTGTCTGGCATGCCACGACACCACCGGGACTTACAAGAAGGTAGCGACCGACGCCGGGCACCCGCTCTATGAACCCCGCGAGATGCCTCCAGGGAGCGGAAAGATCGTCCAGCCGCCGGACCTTGCCAAGATCGCGCAGTCGGTCGGAAAACCGGGGCGCGGCAATTGCGGCGCGTGCCACTTCAATGGTGGCGGCGGCGACGCGGTCAAGCATGGCGATCTCGACTCCTCATTGACCCAACCAGGCAAGTCTCTCGACGTCCACATGGGCATTGATGGACTGAACATGGTCTGCGCCGACTGCCACACGGCCAACGATCACCAGATTTCCGGCAGTCGCTATGCGACCCGGGCGACCGACACGCACGGAATCGACCTGCCGCGCGACGACCATGACCGGGCGACGTGCGAGTCCTGCCACGGGGCGACACCCCACAAAAAGGAAAAAATCAACGACCACACGAATCGCGTTGCCTGTCAAAGCTGCCACATCCCCGAGTTCGCCCGCGGCGGGCTTGCCACAAAAATGCTGTGGGACTGGTCGACGGCGGGGAGGCGCGGTCCGGACGGGAAACCACTGTTCGTCAAGGACGAGCATGGTCATCTGATCTACTCGGCGGAGAAAGGGGATTTCAAATACGCGGAAAACGTCCGCCCCGAGTACAAGTGGTACAACGGCATCGTTCATCAAATCACCTTCACCGACAAGATCGACGATTCGCAAATTCTGGAGCTCAACAGGGTCGAAGGCTCCGCCAGCGATCCCGAGGCGAGGATCTGGCCGTTCAAGGTGATGCACGGCAAACAGCCCTACGACAAGGTGAACAAGACACTCCTCGTCAATCATGTTTTCGGCGCGGACGATACGTCGCTGTGGAGCAATTTCGACTACGTGAAATCACTCAAGGCCGGCATGGACTATGCCGGTCTGCCGTACAGCGGCGAGTTCGGTTTCATCGAGACGCGGATGAACTGGTTCATCACGCACATGGTCGCGCCCAAGGACAAGGCCGTGCCCTGCGGCGACTGTCACACCCGATCGTCAGACGGCCGGCTCGCAGAACTGAAGGACTTCTACATGCCCGGGCGCGATGCCAATCGCTGGCTCGACTGGATCGGCTGGACGATCGTTGCGCTCGCCATCCTCGGCGGGCTGACCCACGGAATTTTCCGCATCGTGATTGCACGTCGTAACCGGAGGGAATCATGAGCACTGAACGGGTAATGATCTACAAGCGTTTCGAGCGCTTCTGGCATTGGTCCCAGGCCGTGCTGATCATCGGCATGATGATCACCGGGTTTGAAATCCACGGAACCTACAAGTTGCTCGGTTTCGGCCAGGCGGTCCGATTGCATACCCTGTTCGCCTGGACCGTATTGACGCTTTGGGCGTTCACGATTGTCTGGCAATTCACGACCGGTGAATGGCGCCAGTACCTGCCCGGACTGCGCAATGTCGATGCGATGGTCCGTTACTACCTCTACGGCATCTTCCATGGCGGCAAGCATCCGTTCCACAAGACTGCATTGCAAAAACACAACCCGTTGCAGCGACTGGCCTATCTCGCGTTCCTCGCATTGATGGGACCGATGATCTGGGGATCGGGGCTCTTGTATCTCTTTTACAACCAATGGCCCAACTTCGGCCTGGACGCCTATTTATCGCTGGAGTGGGTCGCTTTCGTTCACGTCATCGGCGCCTTCACGATCACGACGTTCTTCTTTGTTCATGTCTATCTGACAACGACGGGACCGACGCTTTTTTCGCACATCCGGGCAATGATTACCGGATATGAGGAAGAGCACGAGCAGAAGTAGTTTTCTCCTTCTGCAATTCGTCGCGCGGAAAGGCGCCGCGCTCCGGCGCCTCGACCGGTCGCCGGTACAACAACCACCGGTAGCAGAGTACACAGATCGTCCAGTCGAACAGCAGGGTCCATAGGTTGTGCGAGAGAAAATGGGCACCCTGCATCATCCGCCCGACCGAGAACACCGCCCCCGTTCCCAGCGCGACCCCCAGGGCAACGCGTGCCGCCCGGGGCCGCCGGTCGCGCAGGAAGAAAAACAGGGCTAGCAGCGAAAATCCTGCCGACGCGTGACCGCCCGGCCAGCAGCGCCCCGGATGGTCCGTTGCTGGATGGGCGCCAAGCAACCGCACGTACGTTTCCTCACCACCGAATTCAGTCAGACTCCACGGGCACTGGATGGCGGTGAGCGTCTTGAGCGGCGAAACGATGCTCGTCGACAAGCCGATAGCCAGAACCAGATAGCCGAGCGGACGACGCCAGGCACGCCACCGGAAAAACACCACGCTGAGCAGGAAGCCGGCCAGCGCCAGAATCCCAAAAGCGATCACCACTTGTTTCGCCCGGTCGTGAAGAATGTCTTCGAGCCAGAAACTGTGCCGGCCGACAAATCCTTCACCGGGCACGTAGAAGAGGCGCTCCAGCCAGAAATCCAGACCGGCGATGTCGAAGGCCAGCAGCACGGCCATCAACAACAGCGGAATCCCCAAGGCGAGGCGAAAATCGAAATGGCGTGAAGCCGAGTCGTGCGAGTGGAACATCATCAGCCTCCGGATGACGGATTCGCCACGGGAGACGCCAGCGGCGTCGCATCGGTCAGACGCGTCGTCGGCTCGGTCTCGGGCCGCCAGGCCAGCAGCCCCTTGCGGAAATCGTGGCTCGCGCCCTGATAGTAGGCGACATTGCGCCGGACCAGCGCGTCCGAGGTATCGGCGATGACCTCGCGACTGTTGCCAAGCGCATCCTCGTGGCGGCGCACGGCTTTTCGCGGGCTGAGGATGGCGAGATCGGTGCCGTCGAACAGGCCGAGATGCTGGTAGTTGCCGACCAGCGCCCGGCCGCGGGCGGGATCTTCCGTCATCACGTTGTATCCGAAAAACGTCGAGGTGTAATCGAAGTTCAACAGGCCGAGCAAGGTCGGTGCGAGATCGATCTGGCTGGCCACCGTCGTCACGTCGCGCGGAGCGACCACCGAAGGCGCGTAGATGAACAGCGGAATGTGGTAATTGGCCACCGGCAGATCTTCCTTGCCGGCGCTGCCGGCGGTATGGTCGGCGACGAAGACGAAGACGGTGTTGTCGAACCACGGCTTTTTCCGCGCCTGGGCAAGGAACTCGCCGATCGCGTGATCGGTGTATTTCACCGCTCCTTCACGCCCTTCGCCGGAGCGAATGTCGATGCGGCCATCCGGGTAGGTGTAGGGGCGGTGGTTGGAGGTCGTCATCACCTGCAGGAAGAACGGTTTGCCTGCCGCGTGATCGGCGTCGGCGACCTTGATGGTCTGGCGATAAAGATCCTCGTCGGACATCCCCCACGCATTCGTGAAGCCCATCTCGGCATCCGGCACGCTGCTCTGGTCGACGATGCGATAGCCGTTGCCGCCGAAGAAGGCGTTCATGTTGTCGAAGTAGCCGCGGCCGCCATAGAGGAACACGCTGTCGTAGCCCTGGGCGTTGAACTGCTGGCCGACGCTGGCGTAGCCGGATTCACGGCCGATGCGCTTGACGATCGAGCGGCCTGGCGTCGGCGGGACCGACAGGGTGATGGCTTCCAGGCCACGGTCGGTGCGGGTTCCGGTCGCGTAGAAGTTGCTGAAGAAGAGGCTCTGCTCACGCAGCTTGTCGAGATTCGGCGTCAGGCCGCGCTTGTCGCCGAAGCTGCCGAGGTATTTGGCACTGAAGCTCTCGATGGTCACCAGCACGACGTTCAGTCGCCGGGGCGCTCCCGGATTGTCAATCACCCGGCGAATATCTTGCGGGTCGTTGCCGATGAAGCGCGCGTTCGGCTCGCGGACTTCATCGCGCAGCAGGCTCGCGACCTGTTGCGCGGGCAGCGTGGCATAGAACTGACGGTAATCGAGTTCGTTGTTGCGGAACGCGGCGAAGAACTGGAAGGGACCGTTACTGGCCAATTCGTTCTGGTAGGCGTTGCCGCCCTGTCCGCGCGGGAAATCCTGCCCCAGCAGCATGGCACTCGCCACCGCCAGCACGGACAACCCGGCAACGCCGGCGAAACTCGCCGGTTTCGTGATCAACGGCGACGAATTCAGGATGGTCCGGACACGCTTTCTCAAGCCGACCGAGATGGCAAGCGAAATCAACGCCAGCACCCCGAGAATCCGGAAGACCGGGTACGACTCGACGATGTTGTTGACGACCTCCTTGGAATAGACGAGGTAATCGACCGCGATGAAGTTGAAGCGCACGCCGAATTCGTCCCAGAACACCCACTCGGACACTGCCACAAACAGCATGACGAACAGCAGAAGGCCGAAGAGAACGTGCAGCGCCACGCGTTGCCAGCGCATCCGCCAGAGTCCGTTCGGACACAACAGCGCATACAAGGTGAACGGTACGGCGGCGTAAGCGAGAAAGCCCAGATCGTAGACGAGGCCGACACCGAAGACATGGAGCAGGTCGAACAGGCCAGCCTGGGCGTCGTCCCAGTGCACCGCCAGCAACACGCTGCGGGTCAGGACAAAAACTCCCAGCCACGCGCCGAGGATCAGCAACACATAGCGGAACTGGCTGGTTCGAAAAACGGACGAGACGGACATGGACGCTCCCAGGGTTCGATCACACATCCCGGCAGTAGAACCGCGCAGCCTTAAGGCAACCTTAACCGGACGGATATTCAGTGCCGGTTTGACCGCTTACGGCACTTCACCCCGGTCACCATGGCCTTGACCAGATTGGTGCGCTCAAGATGGCTCATGGCAATCGCCGCCAGTGCATGCAAGCCGGCCAACGCAATCAACGTACTGGCCAGCCCTTCGTGCAACTCCTGCAGCCATTCTTCGCCCCAGAACGCATCGAGGCCCTGCATGTAGCCTGTCACACCAAGCCCGAGAACGAGTGCCATCAGCGCGAATATCATCAGCGCGCCGACGGGGTTATGCCCCGGATAATCGTCGTGCGTCCCGGACAGCAGGTGGCGGAAGTGTTGTTTGACCCGCGCGACGGTTGGGAAAAAATCGGCAAACCGGGCGTAGCGGGAACCGACAAAACCCCAGACGATGCGCGCGCAAACCAGCGCGCTCGCCGCATACCCCAGCCAGCGATGCAGCGTCTCGCCATCGTCGATGACCAAAAAATTGACGACGACGCACGTCACCAGCGACCAGTGGAAGACGCGCACGAAGCGGTCCCAGACATGAATGGATTCGGGAATGGCATTGGGTGTCATCAAGAAGTCATCCTTATTGATCAGGCGAGATAGTGTCTGAATTCGTCACCCCGGCGAAGGCCGGGGTCCAGTCCACGACGGCTCTCCGATACTGGATACCGGCCCGCGCCGGTATGACGAGGTCTCTAGATTTCATCGAGCCGAAGCAAGATGAAAAAGCGAGCCAGGCTTCTCGTTCCCTGACTCGCATTCCGAAAAAAAACGGATTACTTCGATTCCAGTACGTCGGCGGTTTCCGGGTTGAAGTAAATCTCGACCTTCTTGCCGTTCTTGTCCGTCCCGTAAATCTCGTAGCACTTGCCCTTGCTGACCTTGAAGGTCTTGATGTTGTAGCCCTGCCCCTCGATCTTCGCCTTGAAATCGGCTTCCTTCATCCATTTCTCCTGGGGGACATTGCAGGACGGTCCGGCAAAGGCGCTGGCGGCGGCGGTCGTGGCGATGAGGGCGGCAAGAATTTTCTGCATTGGTTTCTCCTGAAATTGAGTGGATTGCCCCAACCGGGGACAGCGAGATTTGAACCCGCGGACCTTAAATCCACCTTAAGGCCGACAAACTGTTCCCCCGCACTGCCGCTCCTGAACGCATCGGGAAGTAAAATGGCGCCTTGCGCCCATTTCCGGACGACAGCAACCCCAGAGATCGCCATGAAAAAACTCGGATTCACCACTACCACCCTGCATTGCGACCGCACGAAACCCATCGAGCACGGCGCGACCCACAAGCCGGTGCACAACTCGGCCGCCTTCGGCTTCGCCAAGGCGAGCGACCTCGTCAAGGTCTTCCAGGGCTTCCAGCCCGGCTTCGTCTACGGCCGTCAGGGCACGCCGACCTCGGCGGCGCTGGAAGAAAAGATCACCCGCATGGAACAGGGCTTCCAGACCATCGGCTTTTCGAGCGGCATGGGCGCCATCTCCGCGACGCTGCTCGCCCTGCTGCGCGCCGGCGACCATCTGGTCTCCAGCCGGTTCCTGTTCGGCAACACCACCAGCCTGTTCGAGACCTTTGCGCGGATGGGCGTCGAAGTGACCTTCGTCGACGCCACCGACGCCGCCAACGTCGAGGCGGCGATCCGACCGGAAACGCGGATGGTCTTCGTCGAGACCATCGCCAATCCGCGCACGCAGGTCAGCGATCTGGAGGGCATCGGCCGGATCTGCCAGGCGCGCGGCCTCGTCTATGTCGTCGACAACACCATCACCTCGCCCTTCCTGTTCCTGCCTAAGAACGTCGGCGCCAGCCTGTCGATCAACTCGCTGACCAAGTACATCGGCGGCCACGGCAATGCGCTCGGCGGCGCGGTCACCGACACCGGCCTGTTCGACTGGTCGTCCTACCCGAACATCAACGAGCTCTACCGGAAGGGCGACGCGAAGACCTGGGGCATCGTGCAGATCCGCAAGAAGGGTCTGCGCGACGCCGGCGCGACGCTCTCGCCGGAATCGGCCCACCACCTGGCCATCGGTGCCGAGACGCTGGCGCTGCGCATGCCGCGCACCTGCAGCAACGCGCAGGGGCTGGCCGAGTTCCTCGCCGCGCACCCGAAGGTCAAGAAGGTTTATTACCCCGGGCTCAAGGATCACCCGCAACACGAGCGCGCCAAGTCGCTGTTCTGCGGCAACAGCGGCATCCTCTCGTTTGAACTGCAGGACGGCATCGACTGCGTCGAGGTACTCGACAAGCTGGAACTGGTGATTTCCTCGACCAACCTCGGCGACAACCGCACGCTGGCCATCCCGGTCGCGCCGACGATCTACTTCGAACTCGGCCCGGAACGCCGCGCCAGCCTCGGCATCGCCGAATCGCTGGTCCGCATCTCGACCGGCATCGAGGATCTCGACGACCTGATCGCCGATTTTTCGGCGGCACTGGCGTAGAAATATTGAAGATTCGTCATTCCGGCGCAGGCCGGAATCCAGAAAATTCAACGAACTGGACCCCGGCCTTCGCCGGGGTGACGACTATGTCAGCGCTTACTGGCGCTTACTACGCCTTCCTGACGAATTCCGACTTCAGCTGCATGGCGCCGAAGCCGTCGATCTTGCAGTCGATATCGTGATCACCGTCGACCAGGCGGATGTTCTTCACCTTGGTGCCGATCTTGATCGACGAGGACGAACCCTTGACCTTGAGATCCTTGATCACCGTCACCGTGTCGCCATCGTGGAGCTCGTTGCCTGACGCATCGCGAATCACCCGCTGCTCCTCGGCGCCCTCTTCCGCGGCGTCCCTTGACCACTCATGGCCGCACTCCGGACAGATCAGCATGGCGCCGTCCTCGTACGTGAATTCTGATCCGCAGCTCGGGCACGGGGGCAAGTTACTCATATCGGTTCCTTTCGGAGTGACTGCAAAAAGCGCGGAAGGATAGCACCGCACTCCGCCATCCCCAACTTCAGCGGTTCCCGCTTGAAGCTCCCTCGGTGACTCGACCGTAAGCATTCCATATACGTAAATATCGCTAAGTCATTGCCGAATTGGGACTATTTTGCTACCATGCTGCCCCTCTTGCAGCCCCTCCCACCCCGATCAGGAACTCCCGTGTAAGCCTCATTCACTCCCGCGAGCCACATTTTTCATCTTCACCTGCTCGTCCGAGGCATCACTCCGATCGCGTGTCCTTCCGTCTGGACGCTCCCTGCTGCCGCCTGGCCCTATCGGTTTCAACAGCGGCTGTCTGCTTTTACAACTCATCCTCCGGCAACACGCGCCGGCGCCAACCCTGGATATCGACATTTGAAATCGCTTCATCACGACTGGCTCTCCAATATCCGCAATGACCTGCTGGCAGGTCTCGTCGTCGCGCTGGCACTGATTCCCGAAGCCATCGCCTTTTCGATCATCGCCGGGGTCGACCCCAAGATCGGGCTTTACGCTTCATTCTGCATCGCCGCGGTGATTGCCTTCGCCGGCGGCCGCCCGGGGATGATTTCCGCGGCGACCGGCGCGATGGCGCTGGTGATGGTCACCCTGGTCAAGGACCATGGGCTGCAGTACCTGCTGGCCGCCACCGTGTTGACCGGTATTCTGCAAATCCTGGCCGGCTGGCTGCGCCTCGGCGCGCTGATGCGTTTTGTCTCGCACGCGGTCATCGTCGGCTTCGTGAACGCGCTGGCGATCCTCATCTTCATGGCGCAACTGCCCGAACTGACCAATGTCAGCGTCGAGGTTTACGTGATGGTGGCCGCCGGGCTCGGCATCATCTACCTGTTCCCCTACCTCACCAAGGCCGTTCCCTCGCCGCTGGTAGCGATCGTGGCGCTGACGGCGGTCGCCATCGGCTTCGACCTCGACATCCGGACGGTCGGCGACATGGGCCAATTGCCCGACAGCCTGCCGGTCTTTCTGCTACCCGACGTGCCGCTGAACCTCGAGACGCTGAAGATCATTCTCCCGGTGTCGGCCACGCTGGCCGTGGTCGGCCTGCTGGAATCGATGATGACCGCCTCGATCGTCGACGACCTGACCGATTCGCCCAGCGACAAGAACCGCGAATGCGTCGGCCAGGGCATCGCCAACATCGTCGCCGGCTTTCTCGGCGGCATGGCCGGTTGCGCGATGATCGGCCAGTCGGTCATCAACGTGAAGTCGGGAGGGCGCGGGCGCCTGTCGACCCTGGCGGCCGGCATTTTCCTCCTACTGATGGTGGTATTCATCGGCGACTGGGTGGCGCGCATTCCGATGGCGGCGCTGGTTGCCGTGATGATCATGGTCTCCATCGGCACCTTCAGTTGGACGTCGATCCGCAAGGCACGGGAACTGCCGAAAAGCTACACGGTGGTCATGCTGGCGACCGTGATCGTGGTGGTGGCTACGCACGACCTGGCCAAGGGCGTGCTGGTCGGCGTGCTGCTTTCGGGCTTCTTCTTCGCCCACAAGGTCGGAATGATCCTGCACGTCAGCTCGAAATCCGAAGACGAGGGCCGGGTCCGCGCCTACCGCGTCGTCGGCCAGGTGTTCTTCGCGTCGGCAGAACAGTTCATCAGCGCCTTCGACTTCAAGGAAGTGATCGACAAGGTGCGGATCGACATGAGCCGCGCCCATTTCTGGGATATCACGGCGATCACCGCGCTGGACAAGGTGGTCGTGAAATTCCGCCGGGAAGGCACCGACGTCGAGGTGACCGGGCTCAACGAAGCGAGCGCCACGATGGTGGACCGCTTCGCCCTCCACGACAAACCGGACGCCATCGATCAACTGATGGCGCACTGAGCGGGGCAAAATGATGAATACCGTGAATACCGAGAAGAAGATACTGGCCTGCGTCGATCAATCACACTTCGCCGACTATGTCGCCGATTACGCCGCGTGGGCGGCACGGCGGCTGGAAGCGCCGCTGGAGTTCATCCACGTCATCGACCGGCACACCGAAATCGCCCCCGGCAAGGACCACAGCGGCGCCATCGGCGTCGGCGCGCAGGAATCGCTGCTCGCCGAACTTTCCGACCGGGACGAAGCGCGGAGCAAGGCCGAGCGCGAACGGGGGCGGATTTTCCTGAACCGCCTGCGCGAGCGCGCCAAGGCCGCGGGCGTCAAATCGCCCGATGTTCGCCAGCGCCATGGCACGCTGGAAGACACCCTGGTCGAGCAGGAGAATAACGTCCAGCTATTCGTGCTCGGGCGCCGCGGCGCCTCCGCCGAGATCACCCAACGCGACCTCGGGCGCAATGTCGAACGCGTCGTCCGCGCGCTGCACCATCCGATTCTGACCGTCACCGAGGGCTTCACCGAGCCGCGACGCGTGATGATCGCCTTCGACGGTGGCAGCGTCACCCGGCGCGGCGTCGAAATGGTTGCCGGCAGCCCCCTGTTTCGCGGACTGCCAGTGCATCTGCTGATGTCGGGCACGGAAAACCAGAATGCGCCGAAGCAGCTGGAATGGGCCAAGACAACGCTCGAGACGGCGGGATTCGACGCGCCGGCGTCGCTGATTCCCGGCGACGCCGAGAGCATCATCGCCAAAGCCGTCCGTGAGCAGGACATCGACATCCTGATCATGGGCTCCTATGCCCATTCGCCCCTGCGCAGCCTGCTGTTCGGCAGTAAAACCTCGGACCTGCTCCGTTCGGCCCGAATCCCTACCCTGCTCCTCCGCTGAAGCGGCCCGGCCGGGTGTCAGCCGGCAGACAACAGGGATCGCAGCCAGCGCATCAGCCAGCCGATCCCCGGCAGGGTCATGTACAGCTCCTCGGCCGCATCCCAGTAATCGCGGTGGATCAACACCCGACCATCGTTGGCGAAGTGCAGATGCGTCGCGCCACGAATGACCTGCGGCCGACCACGCCGGACGAAGTGGAAGGTCCACACGAGCATTGCCCGGTCGCCTTCCGCCAGCCTGTCGGTGACGACGAAGCGCGGCGCGTCGACCTGGTGGTACATGTGCTCGAAGATGCACCGGATCGCTGCGACACCCTGCACGTCGTTGAACGGATCCTTGAAGCGCGCCTCGGGCGCGTAGAAATCGCCGAGGCGTTCGAGGCTTTGCGGGGTCAGCGTCTCGAAGTACGCCACCAGATCGTCAGGACACATGGTCGCCTCCGGTGAACCGGCGGATCAGCGGGAAATACAGGCCGTAGGGCAGTTTCGAAAGCAGCTTCAGCACGCAGGTAAAGCGTTTCGGAAAATGAATCTCGAAGGCGCCCGAACGGAAGCCGTCGACGATGGCCTCCGCCGCCTGTTCCGGCGAGAGCAGCGCCGGCATGGCGAAATCGTTTTTCTCCGTCAGGCGGGTGGCGACAAAACCGGGGTTGATCGCCCAGACACCAATGCCGCGCGGCGCGAGGTCGAGATGCAGGCATTCGGCGAAATGGATCAGCGCCGCCTTGCCGGGCCCGTAGGCCAGCGCCCTGGGCAGCCCGCGATAGCCGGCGACGCTGGCAACGAAGGCGATGCCGCCCCCCGGCAGCAGTTCGCCGAGCACCGCGCCGGCGAGACGCAGGGCGCCGGTGAAATTCACCGCGACGATCCGTTCCGCGCGCGCCGCATCAAATCCCTCGGCGCTCATCGACTCATAGTCACCGGCGAGATAGACGACCAGATCGATGCCGCCCCACGCCGCGACAAGACGCGCCCGCGCCGCGGCGAGCGCGTCGGCATCAAGAACGTCACACGGCAGCAGCAACGCGCCGTCGATGCCGAGCGCCTGCAACGCCTCCAGCCGCCGCCCGCTGAGCGCCAGCCGGGCGCCGCGCGCCGCAAGCGCCCGTGCCAGCGCCGCGCCGATGCCGCTCGACGCGCCGACCAGCCAGACACGCCGGCCGCTCCAATCCGTCAGTTTCGGGTTCATCGCTTGACGAAGGTGAGCGTTACCTCACCAAGGCGGAAGCCCCATTTCGACATGAACGAGCGATTGAGCATCACCTTGTCGTCGATCAGGAACATCCAGTCGTCGAAGTCCACGTGGTAGACCTTGCCGTCGACCGGCAGGGCCAGCACGTAGCGCCAGCGCAGGGCATTGCCGGCTGCCTCGCCGAGCGCTTCGCCGATCACGTCCTCGGCGCGCCCGCGAAAACTGCCGTCGGCCTGCCGCGTCAGCGTCCACACGCGGGTCGAGGTGGTGCCGTCGGACCAGCTGAAGCGTTCGTCGAGCACGCCGACATCGCCCTCCCAGCGGGCGTCGATGCGCACGTGGAAGCGCTTCTTCACCTCGCCCGACCGCCCCTGGAACATCCCCCAGGCGTCGAGCGTGCCGTTGAAGTAGGTCTTCAGGTCGAGCACCGGCGTCTCGGCCCGGTACTGTTCCACCCCGGTCGACGCGCAGGCCGTCAGGCCGAGGGACAGGGCAGCGGCGCAAAGCAGTTTCATCAGCGGACCTCCAGGGAATCGCGCCAGCGCCACAGCAGCAGCGACGCCAGCAGTTTGAAAACGAGCGGCAACACGGCATACACCGCGCTCAAGGCACTCAGCCCCTCGCCGGTGGTTCCCGGCTGGTAGCCGAACAGCGCCAGCAGCGGCAGGGCCAGGCCCGCCGCCAGCGCCAGATTGAGCTTGGCGAGAAAATTCCACAGACCGAAACAGGCGCCCGGCCGCCCGAGGCGTTCGCCGAGATCGGCGGCAATCGCCGCCGGCAGGGCCAGGTCGGCGCCGAGCGCGAGGCCCGACGCGGCGCAGATCACCGCGAAGGCGACGACATCGCCCGCCCCGAGCATGCCGGCGCCGGCAAAGGCGAACATCGCCAGCAACATCGCCCCGAGCCAGGCGCGCACCCGCCCGAAGCGCCCGGCAAGGCGTACCCAGGCCGGCAACGACGCCGCACCGGCGACGAAATACAGCGCCAGCAGCGCGCCGCCAACCGGCTCCGCACGCAGCACGTCGGCGACGAAGAACAGGAACAGGGTCGCCGGCAAGGCGGAGGCCATGCCGTTGGCGACGAACACGGCGAGCAGGCGGCGGAACGGCGCATCGCGCAGCACCGCGCGCAGGCTCGCTCCCAGCGGCGCGGCAACGCGGGTGTGCAATGGCGCGGCGACCGTGGAGAACAGGGCGACGACCGCCAGCAGCGCGAGCGGTGGCAACACCCAGGCGAGGCGAACCACGCCCGCGCCGGGATCGGCGGCCAGGAAGCCCGGCAAGGCCGCGGCGAGAACGACACCGGCCAGGGCGAACCCTTCGCGCGCGGCGGTGAGGCGCGTGCGGTCGCGCGAATCGGCGCCGGCGTCCGCTCCCCACGCCTGATAGGCGATCACGGCGGCGGAGTAGCCGGCGAAGGTCAGCGCCAGTGAGGCGACCAGCCACAGGCCGGCAAAACTGTCGGGCGGATTCAGCAGCGCGACGAAGCCGGCAAGGAACGGCAGCAGCGCCAGCGCCAGCATGCGCCGCCGCGGCAGCCGGTCCGCCAGCCAGCCGAGCCAGGGATCGATCACCGCGTCGAACAGCCGCGCACCGAGCAGCAGACCGCCCAGCAGCGCCAGCGGCAGGCCGGCGTGCTCGGCGTAGAAGCGCGGCACATGCACGTAGAGCGGCAGCGCAGCGAAGGCCAGCGGCAGGCCGAGGAAGCCGTAGGCGGCCAGACGCCAGCGTTCGGAGAGTTGTACCCCGGCCACGTCACACCTCCGGCGGGGTCAGCAAGGCCGCGCGCAGTTCGGGCGCGCTGGTGCACGGGTCGAGCCAGATGGCGAAGAAGTCGCGGGCGAAGCGCGGATCGTCGATGCGCCCGAGCTCGCGCCCGTTGTGCAGGAAGTGCGCCCCGTCGGACCGGTAGAGTCCGACGATGTGATCGCCCGGCACCACATCCGGGAAGAGTCGAGCGAGGCGCTCCTGCCAAGCCGCCAGCGCCTCCGGATCGGCGCCGAGCCGGCGCATTTCGTCGATGCTGGCCTCGGCGATGGCCGCCCCCGCAATGCGCCGGCGGTAGTCGAGGCGCAGGGCGAGCGGCGGCCGCAGCGGATCGTCGCCGGCCCACAGCGTCGCCTCGTAGACCAGGAAGCCGAAGCGGCGGAACGGTCCCCTGCCCCAGCGGCGCAGACCGGGTAACGGACTGCCTCCGTCGGCCCATGCGGAAAGCGGAGCGAACGCCGCCGCGAGAGTGACTCCGAGCAGGCGCCGGCGCCCGCGCTCAGGCGTGGGCGAGTTCGAACTGGACGACATCGATCGATCCGGCCAGGAAGCCGGCCTCGCAATAGGAGAGGTAGAAGGACCACAGGCGGCGGAAGGTCTCGTCGAAGCCGAGCGGCGCAATCTGCGGCCAGTTGGCCTCGAAGGCGTCGCCCCAGAGCGCCAGCGTGCGCGCGTAATCGGGGCCGAAGGCGAACTCGTCGCGCACCGTCAGCCCCTGCCGCGCGGCCTCCGCCCGAAAGGCCTCACGCGAGGGAAGCATGCCGCCGGGGAAGATGTACTGCTGGATGAAATCGGTGCCCTTGCGGTAATCGGCAAACAGGTCGTCGCGGATGGTGATGCTCTGGATCACCGCCCGCCCTTCCGGCTTCAGGGCATTCGCCACGGTGCGGAAATACGCGGGCCACCAGCGCTCGCCGACCGCCTCGAACATCTCGATCGACACCACATGATCGAAACTCTCGCGGGTGTCGCGGTAATCCTGCAGGCGCAGGTCGGCCGCCGGCACGCGCTCGCGCGCCCAGGCCAGTTGCGCCGGCGACAGGGTCAGGCCGGTCACCTGCAGCCCCGCCCCGGTCGCCAGTTCGGCGAAGCCGCCCCAGCCGCAACCGATCTCCAGGACGCGCTGGCCGGGCGCTGCCGCCAGCCGGTCGAGGATGCGCCGGTACTTGGCGTCCTGCGCCACTTCGAGCGGCAGAGCGGGATTGCCGCCGAACAGCGCCGCCGAATAGCTCATGCCGCGATCGAGCCACAGCGAATAGAACGCGTTGCCCAGATCGTAGTGCGCCATGATGTTGCGCCGGCTGCCGGCGCGGCTGTTGCGGTTGAAGGCATGGCGCACGCGGGCCAGCAGCAGGCGGTGCCAGGCGCCGTACAACGCCTGGCGCAGCACCGCGCGGTTGCGCGCCAGCAGCGTCAGCAAGGCGGTGACGTCCGGCGACGTCCACTCGCCGTCGAGCCAGGCTTCGGCCAGGCCGATGTCGCCGCGCGCCAGCACGCGGCTGAACACCTGCTCGTCCCTGACCTGCATGACGGCGACCGGCTCGCCGTGGCCGAAGACGAAGCGCCCGCCGTCGGGGAAGCTCACCTCCAGCAGGCCGCCGCCGAGTTTTTCGAGCAGCGAAAGAACGGTGCGCGTGTCGCGGCGCAGGCGGGCGCCCGAGGGCCAGGCCAGGGTCGTTTGCAATTCGTTCATGACGTCGGTTCTCCGAGGACAGGTTTTGAAACGTTGGTGGAAGCAAGGGTTGCGGGGGGCGGATTCACCCCGTAAAACGGCACGCCCTTCAGCCACAGCCGCAGCGCCTGCCAATGGATGCGAGCAATGACGCCAAGCGTCATCAGCGGCATCCGGGCGAGCGCGCCGAGCAAGGCACCGCTGGACCACGCGCGCGGCCGCCCCGAAATCGCCGTCAGCAGCAGGTCACCGCCGCCATCGGCATGGTCGATGCGCACGCGCGGCATCGCGCGCTGCAGGTCGAAGCGAAAACGGTAAGTGCCTTCCAGCGTGCAGAACGGCGAGACGTGGAAGGCCTTGTCGGCGGTGAACACCTGGCCGTCGCGCAGCGGCGACCGGTCGGGGTTGTGCAGCAGGTAGGCGTGCCGCCCGCCGAAGGTGTTGTTCACTTCGGCCAGCACGGCGATCAGCGCACCGGCGGCATCGTGGCAGAACCAGAAGCTGACCGGGTTGAAGACGTAACCGAACACGCGTGGGAAGGTCTGCAGGACGATCTCGCCATCGTGCGGCAAATCGCGTGCGCGCAGGATCGACTCGATCCACGGCAGCAGCGGCCGGCCGTCGCGCTCGCCGTGATCGCTGGCGTGGAAGGACAACAGGTTGAAGCGGTCGAGCGAGAACACCGGCCGCCGCGCCTCGGCCAGCCGGCGCAGCGGCAGCTGCACGTAGAACACCGGATAGACGAAGGCGTTCACCGCCGGACGCAGGCGCCGGTGCATGACGTGACCGAGGAAGAGGCGGGGTTCGGCCGACATGGCCGTCGCCCCCCCGGTTTCGTCATTCCGGCGCAAGCCGGAATCCAGTGGTGCACCGGTGGATTCCGGGTCAAGCCCGGAATGACGGATATCCATTGTGTTACGCATTGTCCTTGCCCCTACGCCAGTTCAAGCGCCCGCGACACCGGTTCGGAACGGGTCTGCCAGGGCGCCGCCACGCCGAGGCCGTTGGCCACCCGCAGCGCGGACAGCAGTCCATCTTCATGGAAGCCGTAACGCCCCCACGCGCCGGCCAGCCAGAGGCCGCCCGCGCCTTGCAGGCCGGCTGCGGCATCGGTCAGGCGGCGCTGCGCGGCGATGGCGGCGGCGTCGAAAATCGGGTGCTCATAGTCGAACGCGGCGATGACCTTCGCCGGATCGGGTTCGCGCGCCGGATTGAGCGTCACCACCACCGGCGTAGCGAACGGCAACGGCTGCAGGCGGTTGATCAGGTAGGAAACGCCGACCGGCTGCTGCCCCGGTTCGCCGCTGCCGGCGAAGTAGTTCCACGCCGACCACAGCTTGCGGTCGCGCGGCAGCAGGCGCTCGTCGGTGTGTAGCAGCGCGCGGTTAGGCTGATAACGGACCGCCGAGAGCACCTCGCGCTGGCCGGCATGGGCCGCGTTGCCGGCGATCGCCAGCGCCTGGTCGCTGTGGCAGGCCAGCACGACCTGATCGAAGGTTTCGGCTCCCGCGGCGTGAAGCACGCGCAACCCGTCCGCCGTGCGCTCGACGCGCTGCACCGGGCAGCCAACGCGCACGTCGTCGAGCTGCGCCGCGATGCGCCGCACGTACTCGCGCCCGCCCCCCTGCACCGTGCGCCACAGCGGCCGGTCGAAGATCTGCAGCAGGCCGTGGTTGCGGCAGAAGCGGACGAAGGTCGCCAGCGGCATGGCGCGCATCTGCGCGGTCGGGCACGACCAGATCGCCGCCGCCATCGGCAGCAGGTACCAGTCGGCGAAGGCCGCCGAATAACGTCCGGCGTCGAGAAACTCGCCAAGCGGCCGCTCGTCGTCGGGACGGGTTGCCAGCCAGGCCGTACTCTCGCGATTGAAGCGAAGGATGTCGGCGAGCATCGCCCAGAACGGCCGCCGCAACAGGTTGCGTTTCTGCCCGAAGACCGTCGCCAGGCTGCTGCCGGCCCATTCGAGGTCGGGGTTCTCCAGGCTGACCGCAAAGGACATCTCGGTCGGGACGCTGGCCACGCCGAGTTCGTTGAACAAGGCGATCAGGTTCGGGTAGGTCGCGTCGTTGAACACCAGGAAGCCGGTATCGACCGGATGCGTCGAGCCATCGAGTGTCACGTCGACGGTGTTGGTGTGCCCGCCGAGCCGGGGCGCGGCCTCGAACAGCGTCACCTGGTAGCGCTGCCGCAACAGCCAGGCACTGGCCAGACCGGAAATGCCCGCGCCAACGACGGCGATGCGAGTGTTCGGCCGGTTTTCAAAAACTCGTCTTTGCATCATCACGCCCCTATAATTGTCCTGTACAAATTAAACTATTAATCGAAAACCGCGCCTAAACACGCACAAATCCGATTTACTGTCCTAGACAATCATGAACAAACTAAGTTTCACCATCGCGAACGTCGAACGCGAAACCGGACTTTCGAAGGATCTGTTGCGCATGTGGGAGCGCCGCTACGGCTTCCCCGCCCCCGAGCGCGACGCCAACGGCGACCGGGTCTATCCGGCCGAGCAGGTGGAGCGACTGCGGCGGATCAAGCGGCTGATCGACCAAGGACACCGCCCGGGGAAACTGGTCACCGCGCCGCCAGAGCAGCTTGCGGCGCTGGCCGTGCCACTGGAATCGGGCCGCGAGGCAGAGAGAACAATGGCGCCGTTCAGCGCTTTCCTCGACGAATTGCGCAGCCACGACGCCCTGGCATTTCAACAGCGCCTGCAACACGCGCTGGCCCGCCAGGGCTTGGCGGCTTTCGTGCGCGACACGGTTGCTCCGCTCGTCGCGAACGTCGGTCAGGCGTGGGAAAGCGGCAGGATCGCCGTGTTCGAGGAACACCTGTTCACCGAGCTGACCAAGCGCGTGCTGCGCCAGGCCGTTGGGGGCATTGCGGCCGGCAACGCGCCGCCGCGCGTGCTGCTCACCACCGTACCCGGCGAGCCGCACGAACTCGGCCTGCTGATGGTCGAGGCGCTGTTCGCGCTGGAAGGCGCCCAGTGCATCCCGCTCGGCGTGCAGATGCCGCTGACGGAAATCGCCAACGCGGCGACGGCACATCGGGCCGACATCGTCGCCCTCTCCTTCTCCAGCGCCTTCCCGGCCCGTCAAATCCCGGTTCTACTTGCCCAACTGCGCACCATGCTACCGGAGGAGACTGCGCTCTGGGCCGGTGGCAGCGGCGTGTCGAACATTGCCGTACCGACCGGGGTCACTCTGCTGCGTTCGCTGGACGATGGCGTCTCGGCTCTCGCCACTTGGCGAGATCACCCCGAAAGGAGCTAGCGGCGAGTGGCACCCTCAAGATGCGGCATACTGGCGGCACGAACGCTTACCCTACCCCCGACGCACAACCGGAGGATCGCATGCCGAGCCGTCTTGCCCATTTGCTGTTCATCGCGCTGACCAGCGCCATGGCGTGCCTGCCGGCGAGGGGTGGCGAAAAAGTAGGCGCGGAAAGCGTTCGCGAATGGACGATCCGCTTCGGCCACCTCAACAACCCCGATCATCCGATCAGTCTCGGCGTGCGGAAATTCGCCGAGGCCGTCCGGACCCGCAGCAACGGCCGGATGGACGTCGTCGAATACGCATCGAACGAGCTCGGCACCGAGCAGCAGCAGACCCTCGCCCTGCGCGGCGGCACGCAGGAAATGCAGGCACCGGCCACCTCGTCGCTGGTCGGGCTGGTGAAAGAGCTGGGCGTAATCGATTTCCCGTTCGCCGTCGGTACTTACCGGCAAGGCTTCGCCCTCGTCGACGGGCCGCTCGGCGAGGCGTTGAAGCGCAAGCTGCCGGAGAAGGGGCTGGTTGCGCTGGCGTTCTGGGATCTCGGCTTCCGCAATGCAACCAACAACCGCCGCCCGATCACGCGGCTCGAGGATTTCGAGGGACTCAAGCTGCGCGTGATCCCCAACCCGGTCGCCAGGGAAACGTTCCGGGCACTGAAAAGTCATCCCGTCCCGCTCAGTTTCCGCGATCTCTATCCGGCACTGGAAATCCGCGCCGTCGACGGCCAGGAGAACCCGTTCAACGTCATCGTCTCGAACAGGTTCTACGAGGTCCAGAAATACGTCAGCGCCACCCACCACGTCTATGCGACGAACATCATTCTCGTCGGCAAGCCATTCTGGGACAAGCTGACGGCTGACGAGCGGAAAATCCTGCAGGAAGCGGCGCTGGAGGCGCGCGACTACCAGCGCCGGGTGAGCCTGGACGCGGCCCGGCAGGCCGTGGAGGCGTTGCAGCGGGCCGGCATGCAGTACAACGAGGTGACGGCCGCCGAGCGGGAGAGGATGAGCGAGGCGGTTCGCCCGGTGGTGGAGAAATTCCTCGCCACGTACGACCCGGAAATCCAGCGCCTGTACCAGTCGGAGATTGCCCGCGTGCGGCGGATCGATTGAGTCACAGCCCCGCCGACCAACGGCACTGCCCTCGCCTGCAGCCCGCCAGGAAAATACTGATCTATCCCGGATTGTCCATTCGCCATTTCTCTTGGCTGTTTGTGACCTCTGGCGTGGTTGGTTGCTGAGACGCCATGTTCCGCGCCTGACGCGCGGGTAGCTTTTTCTTGTTTCGCCAAGAAAAAGTTACCAAAAAGAAGGCGACCCCGGGTTACGCGGTCGGCTTCGCCGACTTCCCTGCGCTACTCAGCAAGCCGGGCGGCTGCGGAACTCGGGGCTGCGCCCCTCAGACAGTCCTCGCCGACTGCCCCCGGCTCGCCTCCGTTGCTCGGCGCTCCACAAGGGGAAGCACAAAACCATCGGATTTTTACCGCTGGTGGTAAAAATATCCGCTCGGTTTTCCCGTTGCCCTCTGCGTCGTCGAGCAGCGCAGGGCGCAACGGGAAAAAGGGCGAGGACTGTCTGAGGGCCAAAGGCCCGAGTTCCGCAGCCCCCCGTTGCGAACGAGCAGCGCAGAGCACCCGGCAACGCCGGGCGACGCAGCGGGCGCGCCTTCTTCTTGGGTACTTCTTCTTGGCAAGACAAGAAGAAGTGCCTCGCCTGCAGGCGAAACCCGGCGCTTCAGAACACCCCGCCGCCTATTGCGTCGGCAGTTCAGCGTTCAGCTACGACGTACCGCGAGGCAGGTCAACGACGACTTCCAACCCGCCTTCCTTGCGGTTATTCAGCCGGATATCGCCGCCATGCGCCAGCACGGTGTTGCGCGCGATGCTCAGACCCAGGCCGATCCCACCGGTGTCCCGGCTGCGCGAGGATTCGACGCGGAAGAACGGTTCGAACACTTTCTCCAGCAACGCGTCGTTCAACCCGGGCCCGTTATCGCGGACCCGGATCCGCAGGCGCGCCGGCGAGTCCTCGATCCGAACCTCGGCCTCCGTGCCGAACTTGAGCGCATTCTCGATCAGGTTCTGCATCGCCCGCGTCAGGGCGCGCAGCGCCCCGGTGTAGGGAGAAATCGCCAGCCCTTCGAGCCGGCACTTCGCCCCGGCGTCGATGGCGTCATCGACCATCCCTTCGAGCCAGTGGTTCACCTCGATCAGACTGCGAGCCTCCGTCAAATGGACGCTCCGCGCATAGTCGAGTCCCTCGGTCACCAGATTGGCCATGTATTCGACGTCGCTGATGATGCGATCGCGCTGCGCCCCGTGATCGAGCGCCTCGGCGCGCAGGCGCAGGCGTGTAAGCGGCGTCTGCAGATCGTGCGCGATCGCGGCCAGGATCTGGGTACGCTCCTCGATGTGGTGCAGGATGCGTTCGCGCATCGCGTTGACCGCCCGCGCCGCCTTCTGCAGTTCCTCCGGCCCGGATTCGGGGACCGGCGGCGAGTCGGGATTCCGCCCGAAATGCTCGATCGTCCCGAGCATCCGGTCGATCTGCCGCGTCGACAGGCGAACGGCCCACCAGACGAACGGGCTGACGGCGAGCAGCACGATGCCGAGGTAGCCGATCAGCGCCCACTCGGAGGGCATGGCGAAGGGATCGAGCAGGTGCAGCACCAGCGAGTCGTCGCCGTCGATCACCAGCACGGCCTGGATCGCCCGCTCCCTGAGATCGTCGGGAACTCCCTGAGGCAACCGGAAGGCGATGCGCGCCTCGGGCGGCAAGTCTGCCTTCAACACGGACATCACGCCGGCGATACGCTCGTCGCTTCCAACCGTGTCCGGCATGCTCCCTTGTGTCGGTTCTAGCGAGAAGCGGTAGTGAAATCCCTGATTGAGGCGGGAGAGCCACTCGGGGCGCTGCTCCGGCGGCACGGAGCGCATCAGGTCGTAGGCGAAGGAGACGTCAGCGCCGAGGAAGCGCATCATCTGTTCCTTGATTTCCTCGCCGCGGAAGACCATGAAGGCGAAGAAGCTGACGATCTGGATCGTTCCCAGCCCGACCATGAGCACGGCGAAAAGGCGCGCGGAGAGCGTGCGGAACATCGCTACTCGAAGCTCACCGATTGCGCGAAGACATAGCCTTCGTTGCGCACGGTGCGGATGTAGCGCGGATCGCGCGCGTCGTCCCCCAAACGGCGCCGCAGGCGGCTTACGCGCAGGTCGATCGAGCGGTCCTCGACGTCGAGTTCGCGGCGCGCCAGGTGGGCCAGCAACTGGTCGCGGCTGAGCACGTGCTGCGGATGGTCGAGGAAGAGCCGCAGCAAGCCGTACTCCGCCCCGCCGAGCGGCGTCACCACGCCCTCGCGGCTGATCAGGTTGCGCTGCAGCAGGTCGAGCCGCCAGTCGCCGAACCCCACCATCCGCACCGCCGATTCGGCGACCGACGACGGCGGCAGCATGCGCACCCGGCGCAGCACCGCGCGGATGCGGGCAACCAGTTCGCGCGGCACGAACGGCTTGGTCAGGTAGTCGTCCGCGCCAAGTTCCAGCCCGATGATCCGGTCGATGTCGTCCGAGCGCGCAGTGAGCATCAGCACCGGGATCGGCGGACGGAAATCGGCGCGCAGCCGGCGGAAGACCGACAAGCCGTCCTCGCCGGGCAGCATGAGATCCAGAACGATCAGGTCGACCAGCGGTTTCGTGGCCAGATGCGCGTACAGCTGCTTTCCGTCGCCGGCCTTTGTGACGCGGAAACCGTTTTGTTCGAGATAGTCACCGACAAGACCGAGAATGGCCTGATCGTCGTCGACGACAAGTATGTGGGCCGGCCGCTGTTCATCCATGGTGGCAAGAGTCTATTTCGGTGGGCCCCGCTTTGCCAGTGTCGCGACGTCCCCTGTGATCCCCCATTTGTATCCACGTGTGTCATCTGAAGTTTTGACAAAGGCCGATACAAGCCCCGGCCGCGGGGACAAACTTGCGACACAAGCGCCTGCTTCAATGACTTTGCCCGACCACGGGCACGCATGAGCCACGCATCCCGGGTCGGGCCAGTGGTCTGCTTCGTAAATGGCGGGACTAAACGAAAACGCCGGATTTGCGTGGCTGGCTAGGCGCGAACCGCCGCGATAGCCAGCTATCGCGAGGATGAGCAACAACGCCAGACGGGCAAAGACAAGTTTTCATGTTCCGTTATTTGCGAAGCAGACCACTAGATCCCCCAACGACATATAAGACCGGAGGTTCAAATGAAAAACCGTTTCACAAGACTCGCGCTCGCCATGCTCGTCGGTTCGTTGATGGCGCCCGGCATCTCGATCGGCGCAGAAGAGATACAGGCACGCACCATCCGTTTCGGCCACCTCAACAATACCGACCACCCGATCAGCGCCGCCGTCAAGAAATTCGGCGAAATCATTGCAGCAAAGAGCGGCGGCAAGATGCAGGTCAAGGAATTCCCCTCCAACCAACTCGGCACCGAACAGCAACAGACATCGGCGCTACAGGGCGGCGTGCAGGAGATGCAGTCCCCCGCAACGACGTCGCTCGTCGGACTCATCCCCGACTACGGCGTTCTCGACTTTCCGTTGACGGTGAGCACCCACCCGCAGGCGTTCTCCTTCGTCGACGGCCCGCTCGGGTCCGCGCTGCTCGAAAAGCTCCCCGAAAAAGGCCTGGTCGGCCTCGGCTACTGGGATCTCGGTTTCCGCAATGTCACCAACAGCAAGCGCCCAATCCAGCGCGTCGAAGATCTGGCCGGGCTCAAGCTGCGCGTGATTCCCAACCCGGTGTATCTCGAAACCTTCACCGCGATGAAGGCCAATCCGGTGCCGATGAGTTTCAGCGAGCTCTATACCGCGCTCGAGACGAAGACGGTCGACGGTCAGGAAAACCCCTTCGCGGTCATCCGCTCGAACAAGTTCTATGAAGTGCAGAAGTACGTCAGCGCGACGAATCACGTCTATTCGACCAACGTCATCCTCGTGAGCAAGAAGTTCTGGGACAAGCTTTCTCCGACAGAGCAGAAGATCATGAAGGACGCCTTCGTCGAAGCCCGTGAATACCAGCGCAAGGTCAGCATCGAGGCCGCTCAGAGCAGCGTCGCCGCGTTGAAGGCGGCGGGCATGGAGTTCAACGAGATTTCCCCGGCCGAACAGGAGCGCATGCGCCAGGTCGTCAAGCCGGTCGTCGACAAGTTCCTGGCCAGCTACACGCCGGCGACCCAGAAACTCTTCGCCTCCGAAGCGGCACGGGTTCAGGCGATGAAGTAAACGCCAAGGGAGCAGCACCCGACAGACACTTTCCCGTCTGTCGGGGTCAGATATCGTCCACACTTTAAGCGTCTACGCATCGGCCCGGCCGTCAAAATAGGAATACCTCGAGGTCCGCAATGCGTCGGCCACCTGCCCTCAAGTCAGAAATAGCTTAACGGCATAGCCTTACACCGGCGCTCATACGGATCGATCAGCAATACCCTCAGTCTCCTGAGATGCGTTGATGAATTTTCTCAAGAGCGGCCTTTAATGCGACCAATCCACCCATCTCTGAAAAATCATGGAACAGCTGTTCGTTAATGCCACCAATGGTTGAATATTCTCTTCTGAGTGCGCTCAGTGTCTCATCCGAAGACTTCGTCGCAATTTCCGAAAGGCTTGCGAAGAGCGAAACCACATAGTGGCGGGAGATTTCCGGTGGCAACCCCTTATCTGAGAGCCAGTCAGTAACGCCTTCCATAAGGCCGAAATAAAGGCCCATCAGGGCGCTAGCAACGCCCATGAGGTCAAACTCGGCCTTCGAATGCACAGCTACTGCGGTGCCAAGTGCATCGAAGAAACTCATGACTTCCTCATTCGGAGGGAAGACAGCGGTTACGCTTTGCCGGTTTTCGACAAACGGCAACGGTACCGCCTGCGTGATGCACACACCCTCTCCGAGCCAGCCGCGCAATTTTTCAGCTGAGATGGTCGCTACCAGACTGACCACATGCTGTCCCTGGCGGAAGGTCAACTCGTGAAGCACCTGCTCAACCACCTGGGGACGCACTGCGATGAAGACCATATCGCTATCATCGACGACGGCCTGGTTGGTTGAGCCGATGTGCACTTGCTCGTACTTTGCTGCCAATTGCTGTGCAATGTCCTCGTTACGCCGGGAGATAACGATGCTCTCGGGTCGAAGCGAGGACGACATCACTCCTTCGACGATGGCCCGCGCAATGGTCCCTGCACCAACAAATCCGAGTCTCATGCCGTTAAAAAACTCTCTATAACATCCGGAATTACCAAGCCTATGCTCGGTTATTTCGCGAGGTTTGCAGGCTGCCAGCCGGCGGGGTTGCAAAGGGCTTCTTCCGCCTCCAGGATCAGACCAAGCGAGATCGCGTGCCGCCCGCCTTCATATTCAGTGGACAGCCAGGCATCGAGGATGTCCAGCGCTTCCAGCACGCCGGTGATCTTTCCGCCCAGGACCAGGATGTTCGAGTCGTTGTGCGCACGGGTCATTTTGCCCATGAAGGTGCTGGTGCACAACGAGGCGCGCACGCCCTTGAACTTGTTGGCGATGATGCTCATGCCGATTCCGGTCGAGCAGATCAGGATTCCTCGCGCGGCACGGCCTTCGGAGACGGCGCTGGCCACCTTCTGCGCGAAATACGGATAGCGCACGATTTCCGTGGATCCGGTGCCCACGTCATGCACCGCGACCCCCTTCTTGTGCAGGAAGTCGACGATCTCGAGCTTCAGCTGATAGCCCCCGTGATCGTTGCCAATCCAGATTTCATTGCCGCTCATAACGCTCTCCCGATTCCATTTACTGCAGGACTTCGCACGGGATCCGCTTCAGCTCGCAGAACTTCACCAGCGCATCGACGTGATCCCCATAGATGCCATGGACATGGTTGCTGTCATAGTCCTGAATCAGCCGTTCCGGATCGACATCGACCGCGACAAACCCGTGCGGCCACACCGGGCAGGATTCCTTCAGCTTCTCCTCCGGGAACTGTTTGAAGCGTCCGCGGAACAGGGTCATCTTGTACTGGTCGCCGACGCGGCTCAGGCGCCCCAGGGTGACCTCGCCTTCGCGCGCGATGTACTGGACGTGGCAACCCTTGCCGCCGTACTTGTTGATGATCGGGTGCAGGGTGACCTTTTTCAGGTTGGCTTCCGGTGCGTTGCTCCGGCCCGCGTACCAGGTCGACATGGCGCCGCAATTGCAGAACACGAACACGCCGGCCGCCTTGTCGTAGTGCCGGAAATCGAAGAACAGCGCGGGCTGGTCGGAAACGAGCTTCATGATCTGCATGGTCAGCGCGCCGTCCGAATCGGCCTCGCACGAATAGACCGTCGGCTTCTTCGCCCCGTCCCAGTCGTAGGGATCGTTGAACAGCGCAGCGGACAGGCATTGCGTGACGTAGTACTCGCTGAGGTCGTAGTGGCATTTCACCCCGACGAAATCGAAATGCCGCTCCTCGATCAGCTCCTTGGTCGCCATGTAGCAGCGAATCTGCATCTTCAGCGAATCCGGCGTCAGCTTGTCTCCGTCATAGCGGATCGCGCCCATTTTGTCGGACAGCCAGGCCAGCGCTACGTCCACCCTGACCTCGTCGACCAGCGCGGCACGGCGCAGGATTTCCGACTGGTCGACGTGGTCGGCATCGACGCCGAACGTTTTCATCCAGGCATCGGCATTGACCGCGCCGGTGGCCATGCCGATGCTGCGCCCGCCGATCAGCCCGTAGACCTGCCCCTTCAGGCGGGTCACGGTGTGCGACGCCCGCAGGAAGGACATGACGCGCTTCAGTGTCGCCTCCTCTTCGATGTTGCCCCACACCTTGTCGCATTGCAGCCCAACCTGATGGATGGCATTGGTGGCCGCTTGCAGCCCGCCCAGTCCCGGCAGCTTGCCGTTCACCGGAGCGATGGCCAGGCAGGGGGCGGTTTGCAGCGATGCGGCGATCATCGCGAGGTTCGGAAATGCAAAGACCGGGATGTTCAGGATCACCGCATCGGGATACCGTGCCAGCGTGGCGATGGCTTGCGATCTGGCCAGCGCGTTGTTCCAGACGATCTCCTCGGCAAGCTGGACCTCGACCACACCGGATTTCTCGAGAGCGGCCTTGATGCGCTCCGCCTGCTCCTGGATATACGGATCCAGCGCGTCGTGAACACGCTTGCGGCCATCGGAAAAAGACAGTATCGCCACCTTGATCATCTTCTAATCCTTCCCCCGTCGGGCGGGCAAACAAGTCTTCGGAACGAATCGCCCGTTCCGGGACTAGCAAACACAAAGAGATTTTTCACCCTGTTCCTGAAGCGCGTCGCTGACGGCCTGCAAACCCGGACGAAGGCTGGATAGCACCGGCTTGCCGGTGGCCCTGGCAATCGTCTCCTGCATGCGCGCCATCGATCCTTGGGCCAGCAGGATGACGTCGGCCTTGTCGGCCACGGCCAGCGCCGCCTGCATCAGTATCTGGTCGTGCAATTCCGCCTTGCCTTCGTTGAGCGCCTGCAGCGCTCCCCTGGCCAGACCTTCAACGACATCGACCGGCTTCCCGAACTTCTCGGCGGTCGCCCGCACCAGGCGATTCGTCGGCATGAGCGTCGTATCCACCGTCGCCAGGATGGCAATCGAGGTTCCCAGTTCAATGGCTTGCCGAACCATCGGTTCGTCGATGCGCAGGATCGGCACCCGGACAAAGGGCTGGATCTGCTCGACGATGTCGCCCATTGACGAACAGGTGCTCAGGATGAGGTCGGCCCCCATGTCCTCGGCCGCGCGGCAGTAGGCCAGCAGACGGCGGCGGATGTCGGTGGTGACGTTGTTCCCGGCGCGAATGACGTCGGGGATCAGGCTGTCATCATAGACATTCACCAGGCGGTGCCCGGGCATCAGTTCGCTGAAGAGGGCCTTGATCGGCTCGATGATCGAAATCGCCGTATAGATCGCGGCTACCGTTTTCATTTCGGCTCCCGGCACATTGCTATTTCACGTAAAGGTTGGCCAGCCGCCCGGCAAACTCGCGGTGGATGTCCACCAACCGGTCTTCGAGGGCGTCCTTCTCGGGATCGACTTCGTGCGCCTCGGCTTCGTACCAGGCGAGGATCGACTTCAACCCGTCATGCAGCGAGATGGTCGCCCTGAAATCCGGGATGACGCTCCGGAGTTTCGTGTTGTCGAACAAGCCGGCGTACGTCTTTTCAAAGTACAGGTGCGAGCACAGATTGGGCGCCGCCTTGCGCAGCAGTTCGGAGGGCAGATGGATGATTTCGGGCGTGATGCCGACAAGCCGGCCGAACTCGAGGTACAGGTCCTCCCAGACGTTGCGCTCCTCGCTGGTCACGTGGAAATCCTCGCCGAAGCTTTTCGGGTTTCCCGCCAGGCCGACATACGCCTTCGCCAGGTCGGGGACAAAGGTAAAGCTCCAGGAGGTGGAACCGTCGCCGAACATCACCAGCGGTTTGCCGCGGCGGATGCGGTCGACAATCCCGTAGTTTTGCCGAAGTACGCCGATGTTGGCGGCCCCCGGGCCGTAGGTCAGCGACGGACGAACGATGGTGATCGGCAGTTGCTCCCGCTGAACGGCGTCCCGCAGCACCGGCTCCATCTCGGCTTTGTCGAAGGCGTAGGAAAACACCGGGTCGTCCCACAGCACCTCCTTGGCCTCCACCGTGGGAACGCTTTGATACGGCCGCTTGTAGGCGGCGACACTGGAGGTCACGATGATCTGGCCGGCGTTTCCGCCGAAGGCCCGGATCGTCGAACGTGCGTCGTCGGCGTTGAAGCAGATCATGTCGATGACCACGTCGTAACGCGTCTGGCGCATGGCCGCCTCGAATTCCGCGCGCTTGCGGCGGTCGCCGACCAGTTGGCGTACCGCGCCACTTGACGGCAGGCTCCTGCTGCCCCGGTTGAAGACCGTCACTGCGTGCCTGGCCGCAAGCAACTGCCGGACGATCTCGCGGCTGATCACCCCGGTTCCGCCCAGTAAAAGAATGTTCATTGCGTTTCCCTATTGAGGTTTCCGGATCACGTGGTTGTCCCACGCTTCGTAGAGCTTGACCACGCTGCTGAGATCCTCGTCGCCCCACCCTCGCGCAAGCGCCTGGCCAAGGACGGCCTTGACCGCAGCAAACACCGGCGTCGCCACGCCCAGTTCACCGGTCAACGTCGAAACCAGCCCGAGATCCTTGTTCATCATGGCCAGCGAGAAGGCGGGAGAAAAATCCCGGTCCAGAATCTTCGGCAACTTGGCCTCGGAGACGGCGCTTTTCGCGCCCCCTTGGCCAACGATCTCGATGAACAGTTCGGGGTCGATGCCGCCCTTGCTGGCGATGGAAACGGCTTCGACAAAGGAGAGAAGGTTGATCGCATACATGGTGTTGTTGGCCAGCTTGGCGTATGAACCGGTGCCGCTCTCCCCCAGGTAATACGCGGCCTTGCCCATGGTCAGCAGGATCGGCTTGCACAGTTCGAAGGCCTCCTTCCTGCCGCCAACCATGAAGGCCAGCTTGGCGTCCCGGGCCTGCGGGGCGCTGCCGGTCACCGGGCAGTCCAGCATGTCGATGCCCAGTTCTGCGACCGCGGCAGCCAGGCGCCGGCTGGTCGAAGGCAGGATCGTTGTGCTGTTGAGAATGACCAGTCCGGGCCGCCCCCCCTTGACCAGGCCGTGTTCGCCCATCACGACCTCGTCGACGTCCTGGTCCGCCTTGACCATGACCACCACGACGTCGGCGCACGCGGCAACCTCGGCCGGCGTCGCGCACGCCACGGCCCCGCGTTCCACCAGCTCCTTCGCCCTGGCGGGATTCCGGTTATGCACGCAAAGCGTGTAACCGGCCTTCAACAGATTGTCGGCCATCGAGAAGCCCATGATTCCCAGCCCGACAAAACCTATCTTTTTCATTGATTGTTACTCCGTGTATCGGCTGGCTAGCCAGCCGTTTGGACAAACCTGCCTACATCGGTGTCGCCGGGACCAGCTTCGGTACCAGCAGACGCGGGAGCCAGAGCGCCACGTCCGGCAGGAAGGCAATCAGCAGAATCACGCTGAACAGCAGCCCGAACATGGGAAGCAGCGGTTTGACCGCGTCTTCCAGCTTGCACTTTCCGATCGCGCAACTGATCAGGGTACACAGGCCGTATGGCGGGGTCAGCAAGCCGAGCGCCATGGTGGAGCACACCACCAGACCGATATGCAAGGGGTTGAAGTGGCATATTTCCGCCAGTTTCTGCGTGATCGGCAGCAGGATGATGATCGCCGGCACGCCGTCCATGAACGTCCCGATCACCAGATAGGCGAGGATGATGAACAGCATGATGATATGCGGGTTGGTGGTGACCGAAATGACCGCTTCGCCAACAAAATCGGGAACGTTATAGTACGCGAGCAGGTACCCGTAGGCTCCGGCCGTCGCCAGGCAGAACAGCGGGATCGCCGCGCCCATCGCCGTCTGTTTCAGCATGTGCGGCAGGTCGCCCAGCTTGACTGTCTTGTAGAGGAACATGGTGATCGCCAGGGTGTAGATCACCGTGACCAGCGATGCCTCGGTCGGGGTAAACAGCCCGCCGACCATGCCCCCGATCAGGAGAATCGGGACGCCGATTGGCCAGATGCCCTTTTTCAACGATGCGACGATTTCTGCCTTCGAGGCCATCTTTTCCATCTCGCGCGGATAGTCGTACTTCGTCGACCAGATGAACGCGATCAGAATCAGGCTGGCTCCGAACAGCACGCCCGGCAGGATTCCGCCGATGAACATCGCGCTGACGGAGACGTTGCCGAACGAACCGTAAATGATCATGAAGATGCTCGGCGGGATGATGATGCCGATCACCGACGAACAGGCCACCAGCGCGACGGAAAAGGCCTTGCCGTAGCCGCGCTTGATGAGGTTGGGGATGAATACCGAGCCGATGGCGGCGGCTTCGGCGGCCGAGCTTCCCGTGGTGCCGGCAAAGACCATCGCGACGATGACCGTGAAGTACGCCAGCGCCCCGCGCACCCAACCGATCAGGCTCATGCACAGGCGGATCAGATATTCGGATACCTGGCCTTTGTTCATCAGGTCGCCAGCCAGGAAAAAGATCGGGATGGCGAGTACCGGGAATGAATCAACGCCCTTGAGAATCTGCTGGATGGCCAGCACCGGCGTAACGTCACTGGCCAGCGCCATTGAAAGGAATGTCGACATGAACAATGAGAAGGCCAGCGGCACTCCCATCAGCATCAGCACCAGAAAACTGCCGAACAGCCAGAATAGAAATAATTCCACAACACGTCCCCCACAAGTTTTTTTACCGGGCCACTCCGCGCCGGATTTGCGCGTCCCTTAATGGACCTCGTCACCGTCCGCCGAATGGGCGTGCGGATCCCTGCTGAAATCGCCGTAGATCATGTTCTGGAAGGAAAAGACGATCATGAGGAAGCCGCTGACCGGAACAATTCCGAACACCCAGGCCATCGGGGTCAAAAAAGTCGGCGAGACCCGATTCAGGCCATACATGCGCGTAAACTCGATGCCGTAATACACGAGAAAGATCGCGCAGATCATGATGACTCCGTTGATGACGAAGCGCTGGTAAAGATCACGCGTCCGGCCATGCAGTTTGTCGGAGACCAGGGTCATGCCGAAATGCACGGAATTTTTCACGCCCAGCGACGCGCCGATCATCACCAGATAGATGAAGGTGTAGCGCGCGATTTCTTCTGTCCACGTCGCCGGCACCTTGAGGACAAAACGCGTGAAAACCTGCCAGAACAGCGACAGCATCATCGCGGTCACCAGAAAGATCATCAGTTTTTCCAGCAGCTTGGCGAGCCTGTTGATCGCTGCATTTACAAGACTTGAGGACAAAGCACTACCTCCCGGTAAGAGCCGGGAGCGGCAACTCTGCCGCTCCCTTGTCGGCAGACTCAGAATTTCTTGCCCAGCTCACGAATCATCGCCAGCTCTTTTTCCATGCCGATCCGCTTGGCATTTGCGTCGAGCACCGGTTGCATCAGCGCGATGGCCTTTTCCTTGTCCTCCTTGGACATTTCGAAGACCTGGACGCCGTTCTTCTTCAGTGTTTCCTCGCTCTCCTTGTCCATCCGGATCGCCATCTTGACCTGCTCCTTGGCGGTGTCCCTGCCGGCCTGGATGACTGTTTCGCGCAGGTCGGCCGGCACCTTGGCCACGGCCTTGGCACTCATGAAGAACGGCAGTGCCAGATAGCTGTGCTCGGTACGCAGGACGAACTTGCAGCTTTCCCAGAACTTCATGCCGAGGAGCGAAGTCATCGTGTTTTCCGCGCCGTCAACCACACCGACCTGCAGAGCCGAGTACAACTCGGTGTACGCCAGCGGCGTGGGGTTGGTGCCAAAAGCCTTCCATGCCGCCAGTTCGTTCGGTCCGGTCATCGTCCGCAACTTGTAGCCCTGGAGATCGTCCAGCGCCTTGACCGGTTTGTTGGTGAACACATTTCGAGCACCGTCGGTGAACAGCCCGAGGTAGATGTCTCCCCGGCGCTCTTTGACTTTCTTGGCGATGGTGGCGTCGACTTCACTGTTCTGGACCGCATCCAGGTGCTCCCAGCTCTTGAAGGTATACGGGGGACTGTACAGGTCCATTTCCGGGACAAAATTCGCGTACTTCGCCGCCGCCGCCATCATCACGTCGACGGTTCCCATTTGCATTCCTTCGGCCATTTGCTCCTCGTCACCGAGAACGGCATCGCTGTAAAGTTGCACCCGCACGCGCCCCTTGGTCCGCTCTTCCACCATGCGCTTGTAGATCTCGAGACCTCGATAGTGGCCGCTGTTCTTCGGATTGTTGGTCACGGCTTTCAGCGTCACTTCTGCCTTTTCCTGGGCCATGACTGGCGCGCCGATCGCAAATACGCCCGCAAGCATTCCAAGTGCTAAAACCCTTTTGAATCTCATGTCTACCCTCCTGATTATCGTTTAACAACCTCGCATGCCAAGCCTTATCCGACATTGGCAGTCACGATCCGTACGCATGTTCTTCAAAGCGTTCCGATCGCGTTGCGGGAGGTATCTAACAACTATTTTTTGTCGCTCGGAAGGTGGAAATTTCATCCACCCTTGGGGCGGATGTTTACTCCACCGGAAGGGTGGATAAGCGCTCCGCCCAACGGGTGGAGAAAACTTCCACCTGGAAAACGCTCGGTAAACTCGCTATAAGCTTCCCAAAGCCAGTGGCAGTCGCCCGGAAGGCACCCGTTACCTGAAGATTAGTCCGGAAACGGCGTTTCCGGCGGCTGTTCCACTAGCGCGCAACCGGTAGTTAACCTGTCGTCATCATGAAACTTATTTTCCCTGCGTTATTTTCCGCCGTGGTACTGGCCTTCGCCGTTTCGGGACTGTCCCGGGTATCAAAAGAAAAAGCGCTGCCTGAACCCCTTGTGTTGAACGCGGTGACGAACAACCCGAAGATCAGCGGCATGTACCAGGGCATCGTGCTCTTCAAGAAACTGGTGGAAGATCGGAGCGATGGGCGGATCAGGGTCGAGATACTCGTCGATGCGGTCCTCGGAGATGAAGAGCAACTGGCGGTAGGGATGCAAGAGGGGATCGTTGACTTCACCGTGCACTCTTCGGCCAAGTACGCCAATTTCGTTCCCGAGATGGATATCTACAGCGCCCCCTACACCTTCAGGAACTGGGGCCACATGAAGGCCGTGATCGGCAGTGAAGTCAACGACAAGCTGGTCAAAACGGTAATGGAAAGGCGGGGCGACCATTTTGTCGGCGTCTACACCGAGGGGCTGCGCAATGTCTTCACTCGCAAGGAGATCCGGCGCCTCGATGATTTGCGCGGACTCAAGATCCGGGCCATGACTGGCCCGAGCGAGCTGGATGCCTGGCGTGCGCTGGGCGCCGATCCTGCACCGACCGCGTATCCGGCCCTGTTTTCAGCGCTTGAATCAGGCCAGGTCGACGGTGCTGAAAACACCATGACCTCGATACTCGGCATGCGGTTTTTCGAAAGTTCAAAATATGTGCTGAGAACTGCCCACAACTACATGGCGATGCCGGTTATTCTCAGCGGCAGGTTTCTCAAGAAGCTGCCTGAGGAACTCCGCGGCATCGTGATCCAGGCCGCCAGGGATTCGGCCAGGTTGCAACTGGACTGGGCAATCGAGTATGACCGGAGGAACGAGAATATTCTCAAGGAGCTCCATGGCGTCAAAGTCACCGAATTCAACCAGGCCGACCAATTGCGTGCCCTGGAAATCTGCAGGAACCTCCAGATCGAGAATGCGCGACGCATTCACATGGAAAGGGAACAGCAACTGATTGCCATGTTGGCAGAAAAGTATTGAGCCATGATCCGAGTCCTGATTGTTGACGACATGGAGACCTTTCGCGAGAGATTTCGCGAGGTTCTTTCGAGCGACCCCGCCATCGAGGTGGTCGGAACGGCTTCGTCCGGGGAAGACGCCGTGGCTATCGCCTTCAAGCAACGCCCCGACGTGATCCTCATGGACGTGATCATGGAAAACGATCGCGCCGGGATCACCGCTGCCACGCAGATCTGTGCCGCGCTCAGTTCCGTGAAGATCATCATGTCCACAGTACTCGAGGACGACGAGACCGTTTTCAACGCCTTCCAGATCGGTGCTGTCGATTATCTGCTCAAGAATGCACAACCAGAGGAAATTCTCTCGGCGGTCAAACTGGCGTACATCGACCAGTCGACACCGTCACCACTGATCGCCAAGAAGCTGCGCAAGGAATTTGTCAACCTGCGCGGCAACCAGGAATCGATCAAGCTGATCCTGCACATCGTCCGGGTATTGACCCAGGTCGAACTGGACATCCTCCTCCTGCTCTGCGACGGAAGGAGCCGGAACGAGATTTCGCACATTCGCTGCATCGAGCTTTCGACGGTCAAAACGCATATCGGAAACATCCTCAAGAAACTTGAAATGAAGACTTCCAGCGACATTGTGAAAATCCTTAAAAACTCGCAATCGATCGACCTGTTGAGACAATCCATCCGCTTCTGACCCCTCCCCCGAAAGGCGGCTTTTCATGAGTCAAGGGAAAACCGTTCCAAATCACGGAGAAACGCCGTGATGATCTATCTGGCGATCATCCTGATCGCGTTTTCCATCTTCATCCTGTACAAGGAAAAGGGCGATACCAGAATCTTCCTGTTCCTGCTGACCGCCGGCTGGATCATCTCGGTGTTCTGCTTCATCGCCTACATCCAGTACCTCGACCAGCGAGAGCTCTATCAGAACCTGTTCGCCAAGAAGGTGCTGATCACCAAACTGCTGCCCACCTTCCCCATCGGGCTGTTCGGCACCGCCGACAAGATCATTACGGCGATGAACTTCGGCATTGTCATCTTCATCTATTCGGCGCTTTGCTTTCCGCTCTCCTTTCTCAAGCCGTTGCGCAAGAACATGGCTCTCTACGTCGTTCTGGCCATCCCGCAGTTTCTGCAGTTCTTCATCTATTCGCCCTGGGCCTACGAATACGTCTACCGGGCGGTGTTTGTCTCACCCTACCAGGACATCATCAGCTTCGCTGATTTCTACAGCATCGACGAGAACATCCATATGGTGACCAGCGTGGTGAATCACGCCTACATCGCCTTCGGCTGCATGATGATGATCTACAACTATTTCGGGACGCCGAAAATAAAGTACTTCCGCAGCTATTACTTTCTCATCGCCTCCGGATACACGTCGATCATTCTCATGTTCATCACGTTTCTGTGGTGGTCGCCGAAACGACTGATCTCCCTGACGACCGCTGAGAACTCCATGCACTTCTTTCCCGTATCGATTCTCGTCGAGGGGAACATCATCGAGTACTACCCCCATATCATGCTGGTGTCCTTCATCACGCTGCTTCTCGCCTTATACCGCTTTAACCATCTCTATTTTTCCCTGCATAACGTTCGCACAAACATCTTCCGTTCGTTCGACATCACCAATTCCGGGATCAGGTTCTACAACCACATGATCAAGAACTTCGCCATGGCCGTCCTGGTGGATGCGGAATCGCTCAAGTGCAAGATCGAGGACGCGCCGTCGGCCATCGCCCACGCCGACCGCATCATCCACAACTCAAAGGAACTGCTGACCACGCTGAACGGTATCCAGTCCAAGTTCGCCGTGACCTCGCTCAACCTGTCCGCATCGAACATCAAGGAGATCATGGAGCGTTCACTGGATCAATTGAAGCAGGAAGAAATCACGGTACGCTATTCCGCCGACGACTCCCCCCTCATGGTCCTGCTCGATCCGCAACACATGAAGGAGGTGTTCACCAACATCCTGAACAACTCCATCCAGGCAATGGAGAACGATCCACGCATCCTCACCGTTGAAATACACAAGAACAAGAGTTGGGCCGACATTTCGATATCCGACAACGGCCGCGGCATCGAAAAACAGAACCTCGACAAGATCTTCATGCCGTTCTACAGCACCGGCAACAGACAGGAAAACTGGGGGCTCGGACTGAGCTATTGCTACCGCGTCATCATGGCTCACCAGGGGCGGATATTCGTCGACTCGGAGCCTGGCAAGGGCACCACGATCAAGATACTGTTGCCGCTCGACAAAGAGTGATTCATCCGATAGTGATTGGAAACAACAAACCCCAAGCCCAGCGACTTCGCAGGATTGAAAGGAATTCTCGTCTTTGGCGTCCAGTGGAGCGATGCCACCGGTCACGCCACGCTATGGAATGGAAGCCTCGCTCGCAAATACGCAACGCGCAAATAAGCAATACCCAACGATTAAGGAAAGGCCGAATAAGTACCAAGAACAGTGAACGATTCTTTTGTCATGGAGTCTGACTGTAGAAGCTGATCACTGGGACTGAAGCGATGAAGCAAATGACGCTGGCGGCGAGTAGAGGATTCGAGAAGCACGGTCGGGCGACGCGCAAGGCGGAGTTTCTGGCACGCATGGAAGGACTGATACCGTGGGCCGAATTCTGCGCGTTGATCGAACCGCATTACCCGAAGGCGGGCAACGGTCGGCCGCCGGTGGGAGTTGAGCGAATGTTGCGCATGTACTGCATCGCCAACTGGTTCAATCTGAGCGACGTCGCTTGTGAGGATGCCCTGTACGATGTT
>NZ_JCANUT010000007.1:0-94575 GCF_059569095.1 Propionivibrio pelophilus DSM 12018
CAAAAGTCCCAGCCCGTACCAAAGCCAAACTCCGCTCCGCCGCGACCCAGCACATGACCGAACTTGAGCGTTCGCCTGAACGCATCAAGGCCTTCTTTCAGGACAAACAGGTTCGCTATGCCGCGTAAAAACTTATTCGGGCCTGATCAATAGTCACTGTCTCCAGCGGAGCCAAACCGAGTATGCGCCGACAGCGATTGGCTGCAACCCGTACCCGATCCGGCAAACGGGAGGCTTCTTGATGTCCGCAAGAAAGTCTCCGCTGCGCGAGACGAAACGCGTCCCCCAACGAACCGCATTGAACGACCGTCACGCCACGTTCGGGACACCAGGATTGGACGTAACACCCGACCTTCGATGTTGATGGATCGCCTCGCACAAGACTCACCGCCATTTTTCCGAAAGCCTCCGTAACGATACGTCCGTGCAGACTCGAACCGATGAAACCGCTGGATCGGGCCAGCAAGGCACAAAGATCGAATACGTGCAGCGTGTAGAAGATCGTCGCGTCAAGAGCCGTCACTCTCGAGATCAGTCGCGAATACACCGCCTGCGAATCGTGCCAAGGTGCGGCGCCGGCGCGGAAGAACACGATGCCGAGATCTTTCTCGCGCTGGAGTTGGCAAAGGTGCTCACCGATCGCGTCCAGAGTCGCATCATCGCCATAATCCGCGCTGAACTGCACGGCCAGATAGCCTCGTGGATATCGGGCGCATATGGATGCTGTCTCCCCGCTCTCTGCCCTCTCCCGGATCACATCGCTGAAAAGCGCTGCGACAAGTTCGCAGGGATCTGGCGCCAGTAGCGATGGCACCCCCAGGGATTCCAGGGTTCGATGCGTCATCGTGTCGCGGACCCAGACAAAATCTGCAGCGGAGAGCCTCCCGGCGACCGCGTCACGTACCTTCGTCGGCAACGCGGAGAGTCCGACACCGCCCGCGCCGAGATAACCGACGAAACGGCAATTGCGGAACAAGACAGACGGCAACTGATAAGCGACAGCCTGATCCAGCCCCAATGCCCCAACGGCCCATGCATGTCTTGCAAGGGGATCGGCGTCGAGACGCGAAGTGATGAGTCGCGCGTTTTCATCGGATTGCAGCATCACAGCCGCCTCATACAACGAGCACGTCAAGATCTCGCCGCCTACATGCACGATGTCGGCCGCCCTCTCGCCCCAATCCCGAGCCAGTTCGCCTATCGATCGAACGCACATCCCCCCGGCCGGTGTGAGATCACGCGCCGCCAGTCCCACAAAAACCACAGCGCGCGGAAACATCAGCGCCTGCGCAACCTTGCCGAGGAGCAGATCGCCCAGATTGTGACGATCGAATGCTCCGAAGAGGATCAACGGAGTTTCCGCAGGATGCGCGTCCGAAGTGCTCATGGAACGGAAACACCGAAATCCGGCTGGAGCAGCTGGTGTGCAACGGTGACAATGGCTTGGTGCATCCTTTGCCAATGCGAGCCGCGCCAGTACCCCCGTTCACACCCGTCGCAACGCCAGAAGGTGTCAAAAACGGCGCCCGTCCTTGGCGGCACTCGGTCGATCACCACATCCTTCGCCGTCGGCTGAAGCGGCAGATTGCATTCGAGACAACGCCCCGAAGAGGGATGTAGAAGATCGAGCGAATGACGATGCGCAACATCCGCCAACTGCGCCAGGGTGTCCTTGCCGCGGACATAGCATCCGGAAGACACTGCCTTGTGCATCAGCAGATCGCGATCCCGCGTGAGGATGACCCGTCCCTGGTCAGCTGCAACGGCAACCAGTTCGGTATCTTCCCAGGCGTTATCCCAGAGAGTATCGAAGCCGGCAAAGCGCAGATAGCGCGCCAGCCGTCCGAGATGGGCATCTGCCGCAAACCGCCGGCACCCGATTTGTTCCGGCGGCATCAGATGACTCAACGCAGGGAAAACGGCAATCCGGTCCTGCTCCATCAACAGCCGGCTCAACTCGACCACGTCGCCGTTGACCAGCACCAACCCGACTTCTGTATGGGGCACCCCGAGCGCCTCAATGACGTGCTTGACGCTCTGATTTGGTCGAACGAGGCGGCGAAAAGTACAACCACGCTTATGCATTGGCAGGAAATCCGCCAACTCGGCATAGAACCGGAACTCGGCCAATGCGCAACTCCCTTCTTCGAGGCTCGGTCAGAGCCCCTTCTGGTAGGTTCCGATCAAATGCGCTTCAGCGATGACGTGGCCGTGCATCGCCTGTTCCAGTTGCGCTTTGTTCGGCTTGCCAAGATCCGACAAAACGACGTCCAGAGCGTACAGCTTGTGAAAATAGCGATGCCGCCCGATCGGGGGACACGGACCGCCGTAGCCCGTTCGCTGCCAGTCGTTAATACCTTCGAGACATCCCAGCGGCAGTGAAGACACCGCTTCCGACAGGCCGGGACAATCCGTCGGAATGTTGTAGAGAACCCAATGCACCCAGATCGTACGCGGGGCCGCCGGATCCGGCGCATCGGGATCATCGACGATCAGAACCAGACTTTTGGCTACGGCCGGGACGTTGTCCCAGGCCAGTTCCGGCGACACGTTGCGCCCTTCGCAGGTATGCAGTTTCGGGATATTGCCGCCGGGAGGAAATGCGGTTGACGAAATGATCATGCGAACTCCTTTCATGAAGAGAGGGAAATTCAAGCCTGTGTCAGATCATCATAGATCACGCAGCCCGCCGCTATCGGTGGTTTCAGAGCGGTACCCATTCATTTCTCCGGCTTCAATAGTTCGGACATGAACCGTGTTTTTTACCCCCGGGATGGCTGCTGGTAATATCCCCTCCCCACGGTCGCAAGATATCCCCCGAAACCGCCCCTTTCCCCGAGAAGAAATGCAAAAAGCGCCCACAGACAGCAACGCCATCGAAAAGCACACCCCGATGATGCAGCAATACCTTCGCTTGAAGGCACAGTATCCGGGGCTGTTGCTCTTTTACCGGATGGGCGATTTCTACGAACTGTTCTATGAAGATGCCGAAAAGGCGGCCCGCCTGCTCGACATCACCTTGACCACCCGCGGCCAGAGCGCCGGCGTACCGATCAAGATGGCGGGCGTCCCTTACCACGCTGTCGAGCAGTACCTCGCCCGTCTCGTCAAGCTAGGAGAATCGGTGGTGATCTGCGAACAGGTCGGCGACCCCGCGACGAGCAAGGGGCCGGTCGAACGTGCCGTTTCTCGCGTCGTCACCCCGGGCACGCTGACCGATGCGGCACTGCTCGACGACAAGCGCGACGCCCTGCTCCTGGCGCTGACGGCTTCGCGCAACGGTGCCGGACTTGCCTGGCTGAACCTGGCGAGCGGCGAATTCCGCGTGTGCGAGGTTGCCCCGGAGAAGCTTGCGGCGACGATCGAACGCATCCGCCCGGCCGAAATCGTCGTGCCGGAGGGACTCGAATTGTCGTTCGCCCCCGAAGCCACGCTGACGCGCCAGCCCGACTGGCATTTCGACACCGAAGCGGCGACACGCGAACTCTGCACCCATTTCAAGACGGCATCGCTCTCGGGATTCGGGGCAGACGGACTGCGCCCGGCAATCGCCGCCGCCGGCGCGCTGTTACGGTATGCGCAGGCAACACAAACACGCGCGTTGCCGCACGTGCAGGCACTGACCGTCGAGCGCGACGGAACCTTCCTCGGGCTCGATACGGCCACGCGGCGCAATCTGGAACTCACCGAGACGCTGCGCGGCCAACCGGCGCCGACGCTCTTCAGCCTGCTCGACACCTGCGTCACCTCGATGGGCTCGCGCGCGCTGCGCCACGCGCTGCATCATCCGCTGCGTGACCCGGCTATTCCCGAAGCGCGCCACGCCGCGATTGAGTCCCTGCTTGAAGACAACGGACTGCGTCTGCGCGAAGTACGCCAGGCCCTGCGCGGCTTTGCCGACATCGAACGTATCGCCGGGCGCGTCGCACTGTTCAGCGCCAGACCCCGCGACCTCTCCAGCCTTCGCGATAGCCTGCACCGGCTCGCCGAACTGCGCGCGCCGCTGACCGATGCGCCCGCGCCACTGCTGCTCGAACTGCTGGCCGAACTGGCCACTCCGGAGAGCGCCCTCGACCTGCTGAGCCGGGCCATCCAGCCGGAACCTTCCACGTTGTTGCGCGAGGGCGGCGTCATCGCCAACGGCTACGATGCGGACCTCGACGAATTGCGCGGCATCAACGACAACTGCGGCGCCTACCTTGTCGAACTCGAAGCCCGCGAACGCGAACGTACCGGCATCGCCAACCTCAAGGTCGAATACAACCGGGTGCACGGCTTCTATATCGAGATCACCCACGCCAACACCGACAAGGTACCGGACGATTACCGCCGGCGGCAGACGCTGAAAAATGCCGAACGCTATATCACGCCGGAGCTGAAAGCCTTCGAGGACAAGGCGCTCTCGGCGCAGGACCGCGCACTGGCGCGCGAAAAACTGCTCTACGAGGCTGTCTTGACGGGGTTGCAGGCCGATCTGACGCAACTGCAGGCCGTCGCCCGCGCCGTCGCGCACGTCGATCTCCTCGCCGCCCTGGCCGAAGTCACCCTGGCGCGCAACTATTGCCGGCCACAGTTCTCACCCATACCCGGACTGCTGATCGAAGGCGGCCGTCACCCGGTTGTCGAAAACGAACTTGCCGGCGGCGAATCGTTCATCGCCAACGACACGAAACTTGGCGACGGTCGCCGCCTGCTCCTGATCACCGGTCCGAACATGGGCGGCAAATCGACCTACATGCGGCAAACGGCGCTGATCGCGCTGATGGCGCACATCGGCAGCTTCGTGCCGGCAACTCGCACGGTGCTCGGCCCGCTCGACCAGATCTTCACGCGCATCGGCGCCGCCGATGACCTGGCCTCCGGTCGTTCGACCTTCATGGTCGAAATGACCGAATCGGCAGCGATCCTGCACCACGCCACGGCCAACAGCCTGGTGCTGATGGACGAAGTCGGGCGCGGCACATCGACTTTCGACGGCATGGCGCTGGCCTTCGCCATCTGCCGCCATCTCGTCGAAAAGAACCGCGCCTTGACGCTGTTCGCCACGCACTACTTCGAACTCACACTGCTGGCCAATGAATACGCGGATCTCGCCAACGTGCATCTCGACGCGATCGAGCATGGCGAGAAGATCGTTTTTCTGCACGCCGTCGAGGACGGCCCGGCGAACCAGAGCTACGGGATCCAGGTCGCCGCGCTGGCCGGTATTCCCAACTCGGTGGTCAAGGCCGCAAAACGCCAGTTGCGCGAGTTCGAACAGCGTGCGTCCATCAATCCGCTGCAACCCGATCTGTTCGCTGCCGTTCCCGAGCCATCTGAACCTGAACCGCATCCCGTCCTGGAGCGCCTGAGCATGATCGACCCTGACGCACTGACGCCCAAACAGGCCCTCGACGCCTTGTACGAGTTGAAATTCCTCAAATAGAAAGCGCTACCGTCACCGTTTCAGCAGGCCCTTGCGATATGCGCCGATCAAATAAGGGTTATTTCCCCCATCGGATTTACAGGATATTGCCCCCATCCGTATAGTTGCTTCCAACGGGTGCTCCCGGTGGTCACTAGAAACGATTCGCCACCACCGCAGTTCGTACCTGAACGCTCCTCTTGAAGCAGCACGTAGCACGAGCATCGGTGCCCCCTCGGGGGCACCCGCTCATTTCAGTCGAATCAGTCGAAAAAAATGCAGCCGCCCGGCTGCATTTTCGTTGATCAGGAGAGCAATCGCTGCCTTACTCGTGCTCGCATTCCCCATCGTGGATATGCCCATGGGCGATTTCTTCTGCACTCGCCGGACGCACGGCCGTCACCGTACAGGTAAAAACGAGTGCCATCCCGGCCAACGGATGGTTTCCGTCAAGGACGACGCGATCGTCGGCAATTTCGGTAACGCGATAAATGGTCACCTCGTCTTCGTCGCCCCCTTCGGGCAGCCCCTCGAACTGCATCCCGATCTGCAATTCCTTGGGAAACGCGCTGCGCGGTTCGATCTGGATGAGTTCCGCGTCATACTCGCCGAAGGCATCGTCAGGTTGCATCTTGACGACGACGGACTCGCCGACTTTCTTCTCCTGAAGCGCCTCCTCGATCATCGGGAAGATGTCGTCGTACCCTCCATGCAGATAAACCAGCGGCTCCTTTCCGGCGTCAACAAGTTCTCCCTCGGGATCCGTGACGCTGTAGTCGAGAGTAACAACGGTATTCTTTACAACTTGCATAGTCATGAATTGATTTCCTTCACCGCGCGCAGGACTTCAAGCGCATGGCCTTTGGCATTGACTCCATACAGCACGAAACGGAGCACACCCTGTTTGTCGATAATGAACGTCGAACGGACAATACCGTGCTTTTTTATGCCGTCGACTTCCTTCAATTGCCACACGCCGTACCGCTTGCATGCAACGGCGTCCGGGTCAGAGAGCAGCGAAACCGAGATCCCGTGCTTGTCACGAAACTCGGCGTGCTTGATGCAATCATCCCGGCTGATCCCGAAAACGACACAGCCCTGGCGCGAAAACTCATCCTCGTGATCGGAAAAATCCGTCGCTTCAAGGGTGCATGTCGGCGTGTCATCTCTCGGGTAGAAGAACAGGACAACATGATTCTTGCCGCGATAGCCGGCAAGATCGACGGTATCCATGTCTTCATTGGGGAGCGCGAACATCGGTGCCGTTTGTCCAACTTTCAGCATGTTGCCTCCTCTCCTTTAAAACCTGCTTGTCGCCCTGGGAACGATCAAGTGGGCCGGATTGTACCAAGCTTCCTGACGCGCCCGACAATTAAACACTAGATCAAGCACGGTAGAATGAAAACGTCTTTTCCGACGATCCGTTTCTGCTCTTCGAAGACCAGACAACGGTCGAGAGGAATAATTCGATTTAATCAGGAGGCGCCATGACACGAATGTCGATCTTCACACCGGTCGTTGCTGCAGCATTCCTCGCCGTATCCAGCCCCGTCTCTGCCGCAGATCCCCTCGTCGTCGAACTGTCGTCCGAAGCCTCTCGCCCCGCAAGCAATGACCTGATGCAGGCGACTGTCTCGGCCGAAGCAAGTGGCACTTCTCCCGGTGATCTTTCCGCACACATCAATCAGGCCGTGGCCGACGCGTTGAAAACAGCAAAGGCGTTTCCGAACGTCAAGGTCAAAACCGGCAACACGACGACGTATCCCGGCTATTCCAAACAGGGGAAGATCGACTCTTGGCGCATGCGTTCGAATATCGTTCTGGAATCGTCCGACACAACCGAGTTTTCCCTGTTGCTTGGCAAACTTCAGACATCACTCGCCGTCACAAGCCTGGTTGCCTCACCATCGCCAGAGACCCGACGGAAAGCAGAGAATGAAGCCATGCTCGACGCCATCGCCTTGTTCCGGGAGCGGGCCAGAATCCTCGCCGAGCAACTCGGAAAAGGCTATAGCATTAAACAGTTAGCGATCAGCACCACGGGCCACATGCCACAACCGATCATGCGTGCTGCTCGATCAATGTCACTGGAAGCCGCTCCCATGCCAATGGAAGCCGGCGAGTCACAGGTTGTCGTCTCGGCATCCGGGAAGATCGCGATAGAGTAACAACCGCCCATTTGCGAGACGTTCTGCTCAGCGACCACCAGCCTGGCCAGCCTCGCTCTCCCGCCGTGGAGCAAGTGGTCTGTCGGGAACCTGGACGAAGATCTCATCCTGGCGAATCATCCCCAGTTCGAAACGCGCACGCTCCTCGATCGCGTCATACCCCTGTTTGAGATCCCGCACCTCCGCGTCAAGGCCGGCATTGCGGATTTCAAGCTTGCGATTCGACTCTTTCTGTTCCTGGAGTTGCCGGTCCACGTCCCAAACCTTCAGCCACCCTCCCTTGCCGAGCCATAGGGGATACTGCAAGAGCACGAGCAAAGCGAGCAGGGCAAGGGATAACCAGCGCATAGATTATGCCGGGAGAGAATGATGACGAACCGGAGCGGAAAAGCCTCCCCCGCTCCAGTTCATCAGCTGCCCTTCTATCTGAGGTTATAAAAGGCGTCAACGCCGGGATAACCGGCAGTATCGCCCAGATCTTCCTCGATCCTCAGCAGCTGGTTGTATTTCGCGATGCGATCAGAACGCGAGAGGGAACCCGTCTTGATCTGCAGTGCGTTCATCCCCACGGCGATGTCAGCAATGGTACTGTCTTCGGTTTCCCCGGATCGATGCGAAATAACAGCCGTATACCCCGCACGCTTGGCCATCTCGATTGCAGCGAAGGTTTCCGACAGTGTTCCGATCTGATTGATCTTGATCAGAATCGAATTGGCAATCCCCTGCTTTATGCCTTCCTTGAAGATACGCGTGTTGGTCACGAAAACGTCGTCTCCGACGATCTGAACCTTCTCGCCAAGACGCTCGGTAAGCAACCTCCAGCCATCCCAATCGCCCTCAGCCATACCATCCTCGATCGATACGATCGGGAACTGATCAACCAGATTGGCCAGATAATCGGTGAACTGCTCTGCGGTGAGTTCGATGCCCTCCCCGGAGAGAACGTATTTGCCGTCCTTGAAGAACTCGGAGGCCGCGCAGTCCAGACCGATCAGCACATCCTCGCCCGGGAAATAACCGGCAGCCTCGATAGCCTGCACGATGAGTTGGAGCGCTTCGGAATGGCTTGCCAGATTGGGAGCAAAACCTCCTTCATCCCCCACCGCGGTCGAAAAGCCCTTCTTGTCGAGCAATTTTTTCAGGGCGTGGAATACCTCCGAACCGCAACGCAGGGCTTCTCGGAAAGATCCTTGGCTGACCGGAAGAATCATGAATTCCTGGAAATCCAGACTGTTGTTCGCATGCTCACCACCGTTGATGATATTCATCATCGGCACCGGCATCTGCATCGGCCCTGATCCACCGAAGTAACGGTACAGCGGCAACCCAGATTCCTCGGCAGCGGCCTTGGCCACCGCCATCGACACGGCCAGGATGGCGTTCGCCCCGAGGCGGGACTTGTTTTCAGTCCCATCCAGCTGGATGAGCGTTTGATCAATGAACGCCTGTTCCTGCGCATCAAGCCCGATGATTGCCTCGGCGATTTCCGTATTGACGTTTTCCACAGCCTGGGTCACCCCCTTGCCGTTATACCGGGCCACATCGCCATCACGCAACTCAATCGCCTCTCGCGACCCGGTGGAAGCACCCGAGGGCACGGCTGCGCGGCCCATGACACCGGATTCGAGCAAAACGTCGCACTCGACCGTGGGATTACCGCGTGAATCGAGTATTTCGCGAGCTACGACATCAACGACAGAACTCATGTTAATTCCTTCTCTTCAACTGTTATCACGCAGCCCTGGAAGGCTCTCCAGACAACCTCAACTCTTCGAATCCCGCCTTCTTCACCACCCGGTCAAGCTCTACCAAAGTAGTCAACAGACTCTCCATCCGGGCGAGCGGCCAACTGTTCGGCCCATCCGAAAGCGCCTTTTCGGGACACGGATGGGTCTCCATGAAAAGACCGGAAATACCGGCGGCCACCGCTGCGCGAGAAAGAACGGGGACGAACTCACGCTGCCCTCCAGACACGCTCCCCTGCCCGCCGGGCAATTGAACCGAATGCGTCGCGTCAAAGACAACCGGACAGCCTGTTTCGCGCATGATTGCCAGGCTCCGCATATCCGAAACGAGATTGTTATACCCGAAGGAGGCGCCGCGCTCGCAAACCATCAGGTTGTCAGCACCGCCGTTGGCCTCGCGTGCTTTCGCGACAACGTTCTTCATATCTCCGGGGGCGAGAAACTGCCCTTTCTTGATGTTGACCGGTTTGCCGCTCGCCGCCACCGCGTGAATGAAATCCGTCTGCCGGCAAAGGAAAGCGGGCGTCTGCAAAACATCAACGACAGCAGCAACGTCAGCCACCTCGTCTTCGGTGTGAACATCGGTCAGAACGAAAACACCAGTCTGACGACGAACCTCGTCCAGCAATCTTAACCCTGCGCCCAGTCCAGGGCCACGCGCCGAAATTCCGGAACTGCGGTTTGCCTTGTCGTAAGACGCCTTGAAGACGTACGGGACACCGAGCCTGGAACAGATCGCCTTCATCGTCCCGGCCACCTCGACACACAAATCGACCGATTCTGCCGTGCAAGGCCCTGCGATCAGGAATAACGGCTTATCCAGCCCGATTTCAAAGCCACAGAGCTTCATGCTTTGGCCTGAGCAGCGATTGCGGCTTTGACGAAGGAGGTGAATAGCGGGTGGCCGTGCCGGGGAGAGGAGGTGAATTCCGGATGAAACTGACATCCGACAAACCATGGATGCTCAGTCTTCGGCAGTTCGATCATTTCACAGAGGTCCGTCCCCGGCGCCCGTCCGGAGACCACCAACCCTTTCGCCTCAAGTTCGACAAGCAACTGATTGTTCACTTCGTAACGGTGACGATGACGCTCGACAATTTCAGCCCTGCCGTAAATTTCGCGCGCCAGGGTTCCTTCAGACAACTTGCAAACCTGCCCTCCCAGTCGCATCGTGCCACCCAGATCGGAGTTCTCGTCACGCTTTTCCAGTCTCCCCGAAACATCCTGCCATTCGGTGATCAGACCAATAACCGGATACGGCGAGTTCTTGTCGAATTCCGTACTGTGCGCACCCTCCATACCAGCCACGTCACGGGCATATTCGACAACCGCGAGTTGCATGCCCAGACAAATGCCAAGGTAAGGAATCTTGTTTTCTCGAGCATAACGAACCGCGGCGATCTTGCCTTCCGTTCCGCGCCGGCCGAATCCGCCGGGAACGAGGATGGCATTCATGCCTTTGAGCACGGAGCACCCCTTGGTCTCGATCTCTTCCGAATCGATATAGTGGACCTTGACCTTGCTGTGCGAATAGATCCCGGCGTGAACCAGCGCCTCCGTAAGAGATTTGTACGACTCAGTCAGGTCGACATATTTGCCGACAAAGGCAACATTGACCTTGTGCTCGGGATTCTCCATGGCGTGTACGATACTTTTCCAGACAGACAGGTCCGCCGCGCGCGCCAGGATATTCAGCTTGTGACAAACGATCTCGTCGAGCATCTGGTCATGCAACATCGACGGGATCTTGTATATCGAGTCGGCGTCCAGACACTCGATCACGGCTTCACGCTGCACATTGCAGAAAAGCCCGATCTTCGCTTTTTCGTCCTCTGGAATCGGGCGATCCGCACGGCACAAAAGAACGTCCGGCTGGATGCCTATCTCCCGCAATTCCTTGACAGAATGTTGCGTTGGCTTGGTTTTAAGCTCTCCGGCCGTCGGAATATAGGGCAACAACGTCAGGTGAATATAACAGGCGTTACCCCGGCCTTCCTGGAGGCCCATCTGGCGGATCGCTTCGAGGAAAGGAAGCGACTCAATGTCGCCGACAGTACCACCAACCTCGACGATCGCGACCTCCGCGCCTTCGGCGCCTCGACGAATATGCGCCTTGATCTCGTCAGTGATATGCGGGATCACCTGCACCGTCTTGCCGAGATACTCCCCGCGTCGCTCTTTCTTGATTACGGTTTCGTAAATCTGGCCGGTGGTGAAATTATTGCGCTTTCCCATTTTTGCACTGGTAAAGCGTTCGTAATGTCCAAGATCGAGATCGGTCTCGGCGCCATCTTCGGTAACGAAGACCTCTCCATGCTGGAACGGACTCATCGTTCCAGGATCAACGTTGATATAGGGATCGAGCTTTAAATGGGTGATCTTGATACCGCGGGATTCCAGGATCGCCCCCAGAGAGGCAGCAGCAATGCCCTTGCCCAACGAGGACACCACACCGCCTGTGACAAAAACGTATTTGGTCATGAGAAAGATATGCAGCGGGAAATTAGAATTGTAGCCGAAAACGCTCGACGACGATAAGCTTGGACAATTCAGCACTTAATCGCAAAATGAGCGATCGGCTAACCATGACCAGACAATCACTGGCGCTATTTTCGATGAACACGAGCCGCCCCCAAGATAGAATCATTCCTTTTCTCCGGCAGCTGTAGCCAACAAGTCATGAGCCGTATCACTCATTCCATGACCCACACCCGCATCAAACCCGCCTTTTCGCCCCTGTCCTGCTGGACGATTGGGGTTGCCGCCACGTTCATTCTGCTTGCCGCAGGATGTGACAAGAAAGTCACGCCCTCCCCGACAACAGAACCGCTGGTAATGAATGAGAATTTTCCGATTGCCGAACCCGCCTTGTCTAACGCGGTCATTCGCGGCGATTTCAAGGAAATACAGCGAATTGTTGCTGCCGGTGTAAACATCAACAGCAAAGACGCGCTCGATCGAACCCCTCTTCATCTCGCCGCGTTTTACGGACGCACAAAAACCATCGAATTTCTTATTTCAAACGGTGCAGAAATCGATGCAAGAGACCACATCGGGATGACCCCGCTACATGCCTCAGTCATTTCCGGGGGGCGGCAGAGCGTGCAATTGCTTCTGGGAAAAAAAGCGGATATCCATGCCCAAACAGAAACCGGCCAGACTGCACTCCACCTTTCAGCCGCAACCGGACAACCCCGACTGACAAGATTCCTGATCGAGCAAGGGTCCAACCCTAGTCAAAAAGATGTCGACGGAAAAACCCCTCTGCATTACGCTAAGAAAAACTACCACCCCCAGACGACTTCGGTACTAGAGCAGATGACGCCCAGAAAAGTCTCTCCGCCTTAAGACTTCTGGACTCGACGGCCCGTTAGTTATATTCCTTCGCTGCAGCGGATCAGCCCTACGACCACGCCCTCGATTTCGAGCGGCTGCTTACTGACATCAATTATGATCGGCGGAAAATCCGGATTTTCAGCGACCAGTTCGACATAACTCCCATGGCTCCGAAAACGTTTGACCGTAACTTCGTCATCCATCCGGGCGACGACCACCTGCCCGTTTCGCGCCTCACAGCAACGATGTACGGCTACCAGGTCACCGTCGAAAATACCCGCGTTCATCATTGACAGTCCCCGCACTCGAAGCAGGAAATCTGCTTTAGGACTGAACAAGGTGGAATCGAGCGCATAACGCGCCTGAACATTTTCCAGAGCAAAAATCGGACTACCTGCTGCAACGTTGCCGATCAACGGAAGTCCGAGTTGCTCGACCAATCGAATACCACGGGCGGCCCCTGGCTCAAGTATGATCACGCCTTTTTTTGCCAAAGCTTTGAGATGCTCCTCTGCAGCGTTATTGGATGAAAATCCAAACGCATTTGCAATTTCTGCCCTGGTCGGGGGCGCACCCAGTACTTCTATTGAATTCTGTATGAACTCGAGAATTTCCTGTTGCCGCGATGTAATCTTTGCCATCTGTGTCTCCGGGAACCTATCGCTTTATTAGCGCGGGCGCACTACCACTGTATATAAATACAGTAAAAAAATAATACCAGATCGCCCAGCGAATACGCCCGGAGATTTCCACCGAGGCCTTTTCTATTCACCAATCGTGAAGGAGCACCTTTTCCGCCCAGAAAATCGCTGAAATAGTCTTCGCGTCAGTAATCGCCCCAGAACGAACTGCCTCGATAGCATCATTCAAACGCATGCTGAATACGTCGAGATGCTCGCCATGATCGAGTTGCTGCCCCCCCTGAAGAATCAAATCACGCGCCAGGAATACCTCGATTCGTTCATTTGAATAGCCGACACAGGGATGCAGAACCCCCAAATACCGCCAACTGCGTGCGACAAAACCAGTCTCTTCTAGGAGTTCTCGCCGTCCAGTCTCTTCGATGGACTCGCCAGGATCAATCTTCCCGGCAGGAAATTCGATGAATACCTCCCCAACCGGATAACGGAACTGGCGTTCGAAAATCAATTCTCCGTTGTCGAGTACAGGGATCACCACGACGGCACCTTGATGTCGAATATATTCGCGTGTTGAAACACCACCACTCGGCAAGCGCACCTGATCGAGTCTTACATCAAGAAGCTTCCCGCGGAACACCTCGGCGCTTTCCATTGCTGTCTCACGTAGATGCAAATCGGATTCCTGATCGAATTTCATCTGGCTGCCCCAAAATAAAAAGCGCCCCGATCTAGCGGGGCGCTGGTAGAAAACAAGTGGCAAAGATTATCTGAAGAACGAAATAGAGTTGTTCAGACTCGTCGCACAGAGCATCATCAACGCGTTCGGCGCGATTCCAATCAGAGCAACCGCAAGACCGTTAGCCGACATTAACAGCTTTACCTCGGCCGGTGCCCTGATCGGCGTGTTATCTGCGGGCGGATCGAAATACATGACCTTTACGATACGAAGATAGTAATACGCTCCGACAAGCGAGAAAAATACCGCAGCTAGCGCCAGCCACAGGTGGCCAGCAGCCACGACGGCCTGCAACACCGAGAATTTTGCGAAAAAACCGACAAAGAACGGGATCCCGGCCATAGAAAACATCATCATCATCATGATGGCCGCATACCACGAATTGCGCTTGTTCAGCCCGGCAAAATCGCTGATTTCCTGAGCTTCGAACCCTGCACGTGAGAGAAGGAGAATAGTCCCGAATGCCCCAAGGCTGGAAAGCACATAGGTCACAACATAAAACATCGACGAACTGTATGCATTGACGATATACCGAACATCCCCTCCGATGACCCCTGTAGCCATTCCGAGCAACATGAAGCCCATGTGAGAGATAGCGGAATAAGCCAGCATACGCTTGATGTTCGTTTGTGCAACAGCGGCAAAGTTTCCGACTGCCATCGACAGTACGGAAAGAACAAGCAGCATCAACTGCCAATCATGCGATGCAACAATAAGCCCATTTACCAGCGTGCGAATCACAACAGCAAAAGCAGCCAATTTAGGCGCGGTGGCTATGAACAGAGTGACTGCCGTAGGGGCTCCGTGATAAACGTCAGGAATCCACATGTGGAATGGCACGACCCCTAGTTTGAAAGCAATACCTGAAACAAGGAATACAAGCCCAAACGCGAGAATGATCCCGTTCCCCTGCCCCGCGAGCAAACCGGCCGAAAGCGCAGAAATTTCGAGCGTCCCCGTTGCGCCGTAAACCATCGACATGCCATAAAGCAGGAGACCGGACGCCAAAGCACCCAGAACGAAATACTTCATCGAGGCTTCAGTTGCCTGAATCGAATCTCGATTCATCGCAACCATCGCGTACAGGGACAATGACAACAGTTCGATACCGATATAAATAGCAAGGAAATGGTTAGCAGACACCATAACCATCATCCCTACGGTAGCAAACAGGCTCAACACGTAGAATTCACCCTTGGACATATGCGGGCGATCCAGAACGTATGTCCGCGAATAGAAATGACCGGCCAACACGCTCAGATAAATCATGAGTTTCAGCGTTCCGCTCATTGCATCGCTGACAAACATGTTGCTGAAGGTGTATGAAATCTGCCCTGTATTCACAGCCACGGTGACAGCAGCGGCGCCCACAAGCGACAACTGGGTCAGGGCGTATACGATCGTTCTCTTCTTATCCTTCACGAAGAGGTCGACAATCAAAATCAGACAGGCCATAGCCAGCATGAAAATTTCAGCGCTGGCAATGCGCAGGTCGGGCAACACAAATTGCATTTCGGCAAGCGTCATAGCGAATACCAATTATTGGATCTTGCTTACGGAGACATGATGCAACAATTCATTTACCGAACTGTGCATAACATCCGTGAATGGTTTTGGATAAAGGCCCATACCAAGCGCCCCGAGGGCTAGCAAGGAAAGAACCAAAAACTCGCGCAAAGTAATATCGGTCAATTCAGCAACATGGTGGTTGCCAACTACCCCAAAAACCACGCGCTTGTACATCCAAAGCGTATAAGCCGCCCCGAGGATCATCGTAGAGGCTGCAGCGAACGCAATCCAGAAATTGAACTTGACCGCTGCCAAGATAACCATGAATTCGCCGACGAAGCCGGAGGTCGCGGGCAGACCTGCATTGGCCATGGCAAAAAGCAGGAAGAAGGCAGCAAACTTCGGCATCGTATTTACCACACCACCGTAGTCGGCAATCATTCGAGAATGTACCCGATCGTACATAACGCCGATACAGTAAAACATCGCTCCGGCAACAAAGCCATGTGACACCATCTGTACAAGCGCACCTTCCACACCCAATGGACTGAAAATAAAGAAGCCGAGTGTGACAAAGCCCATGTGCGCGATCGACGAATAGGCTACGAGCTTTTTCATGTCGACCTGAACCAGCGCAACAAAGCCAATATAAACCACAGCAATCAAGGACAACGCGACAATCAACCCCGAGAACTCATGCGACGCATCGGGCGCGATGGGTAACGAGAAGCGGAGGAATCCATACGCCCCCAGTTTCAACGCGATAGCCGCCAAGACGATGGAACCTCCCGTCGGCGCCTCAACGTGAGCGTCGGGCAACCACGTATGAACCGGCCACATCGGGACTTTGACCGCAAACGCCGCCAGGAACGCGAGGAAAATCCACTTTTGCTCGCCCAAAGACAAAGGCAGTTGGTGCCAATCCTGAATCGCGAAGCTTCCTGAATTGAGGAAAAGATAAATCAGTGCGACAAGAAACAGCAGCGACCCCATCAGGGTGAAAAGGAAAAACTTGAACGCAGCGTAGACCCTGCGGGGCCCACCCCAAACTCCGATAATGATGTAGAGCGGAATCAACGATGCTTCAAAAAAGACATAGAACAACATCGCATCAAGCGATGAGAAGATCCCATTGAGCAGGCCGGACATGATCAGAAAACCCGCATTGTATTGAGAGACCTTGCTCTCAATGACTTTCCAACCAGCCAGGATGACAATAATTGTGATGAAACTGTTCAAAATCACGAAAAGCATCGATATGCCATCAACGCCCAAGTGATAGTTGATATTGAAACGACTTATCCAAGGAGACAATTCGACGAACTGCATCGCCGGTGTCGCTATATCGAATCCGGAATACAGAGGCAAGGTGACGATAAAACCGGCGGCGGCTCCAAGTAAGGCGAGCATGCGCGCAAACGGCGCATTCCTGTCCGACCCTGTCAATAAGATGACAAGCCCAGAGCAAATCGGCACCCAGATGGCTAACGAAAGAAGCGGAAATCCTGACATATTGTTCCCAGTCGTTATTCAGTTCAGGCGCGCAACAGCCAGAAAGAAAGGAGCGCGCAAACCCCAAAAATCATCGTGAAGGCATAGTGGTAAATGTGGCCGGTCTGGAACAAGCGCAGAAGCGTCGAAATCAAACCGACAACGCGTACCGCCCCGCCGACGACAAGGCCGTCGATGAAACCAGCGTCGCCCCCCTTCCACAACCCCTGACCGAGGAGACGAGCGCCGCGGGCAAGAACCACCTCGTTGAACTTATCAAAGTAGTACTTGTTCTCCAGCACGGTATAAAGCGGGCCACTCGCCGACTTGATGGCCGCAGGAATTTCAGGCTTCTTGAGGTAGAAATACCAGGCCGAAACGACCCCAGCGACTGCCAACCAGAATACTGGAGTACTAACAGCATGTGTAGCCATGGCGAATGCGCCATGAAAATGGTGCTCCAATTCCATCATCCCCGGGTGTGCTTGCTGGTTGATGAAAATCACCCCTTTAAAGAAGTCACCAAACAGCATGGAGTCGATGGCAACGTAACCAATAAAGACGGAAGGAATCGCCAACAGTACCAACGGCAACGTCACTACCCATGGAGTTTCGTGCGGCTTCTGCCCTGGTGCGAGTCCGTGGTGATGATCAGGCGCAACCTCCTCGTCGTCGTGGTCGCCATCGTGTGCGTCATTACCGTGATCCGCGTGAGCTACGTGCGCCACTCCGAACCGCTCTTCACCGTGGAATACGAGAAAATACATGCGGAAAGAATAGAAAGCGGTAATGAAGACACCCGCCATAACGGAAAAATAGGCAAATCCAGCACCGGGAATATGTGAGAGTTTCACCGCTTCAATAATGGAATCCTTCGAGTAAAAACCAGCGAAGAAAGGCGTACCAATAAGCGCCAGGGATCCAATTAACGAAGTCAGCCAAGTAACGGGCATGTACTTGCGCAAACCACCCATGTTGCGGATATCTTGATCATGGTGCATACCAATGATCACGGACCCCGCAGCTAGGAAGAGCAGCGCTTTGAAGAAGGCGTGGGTCATCAGGTGGAAAATCGCTGCAGGGTAAGCAGAAGCACCGAGCGCAACAGTCATATAACCAAGCTGGGACAGCGTCGAATACGCCACGACCCGTTTGATGTCGTTCTGGATAATACCGAGAAAACCCATAAACAGAGCCGTTATCGACCCAATCACGATGACAAACGACAGTGCGGCATCAGAAAGTTCGAAGAGCGGGGACATCCTGGAAACCATGAATATCCCGGCAGTAACCATCGTCGCAGCGTGGATGAGCGCCGAAATTGGAGTCGGGCCTTCCATGGAGTCGGGCAGCCAGACATGAAGCGGAACCTGAGCCGATTTTCCCATAGCGCCAATGAACAACAGGATGCAGGCGGCGCTAAGCAATGACACAGTACCCCACTCCACGCCAGGTACCAGCGTAATGGTCGCATCCGACACCGCCTTCGCCCCGGAGAAAACTTCCTGGTAATCCAGCGTTCCGAAATGGGACAAGATCAATCCGATGCCGAGGATAAAGCCGAAGTCACCGACCCGGTTGACCAGGAACGCCTTCATGTTTGCATAAATTGCCGTCGGGCGCGTGTACCAAAAGCCGATAAGCAAATATGAAACAAGTCCGACAGCCTCCCAGCCGAAGAACAACTGCATGAAGTTGTTGCTCATGACAAGCATCAACATAGAGAAAGTGAACAACGAGATATAGCTGAAAAAGCGGCTATATCCAGGGTCGTCATGCATATACCCGATGGTGTAAATATGAACCATCAACGACACAAACGTCACCACCAACATCATCGTGACAGTCAATGAATCTATCAGGAATCCGACCTGAAACTTGTAATCTCCAGCTGCAAGCCACTGATAAACCGGACCATTGAATGTATTGCCCGCGGACACATCCTTGAAAATATAGACCGACGCTAGAAACGCGACTGCCACGCCGACAATCGTGACCGTATGAGCCATCCAACGGGGAATCAAGCGACAGAAGAGGCCGGCGACGATCGCGCCAAAAAGTGGGGCCAGCGGGACGAGAAGATAGATTTTTTGCATATCCATTTTCAGCCCTTCAGGCTGTCCAGATCATCCACATGGATGGTCTTGAGGTTGCGGAACAGCACGACAAGAATCGCCAAGCCAATTGCCGATTCAGCCGCAGCCACTGTCAATATGAAAAAGACGAATACCTGCCCGGCAAGATCCTGCAAGTAATGTGAGAAAGCAATGAAGTTGATGTTGACCGAAAGCAGCATCAATTCAATGGACATCAGGATAATGATCAGATTTTTCCGGTTGAGAAAAATACCGATGATGCTGATCGCGAAAAGAACAGCACCTAATATCAAAAAATGGGACAGTGTTAACAAGTTGCCTCCCTAATCGATCTCTGTACGCAGCAGCCGCACTGCGAACACAAAATTCTCGTCATTTCGGAAAAACACGGAAGATCGCCTCTGCTTGATAGCTCAATCATTCTTTTCTGCCGGCATCTTCAATACGCGAACCCTGTCCTTCGCCTTGACGAACACCTGCTGCGACGGACTGACCGATTTACTCTTGCGTTTTCCTCGCAGCGTGAGTGCCGTGGCCGCGACAATACCCACCAGCAAGACGACCGAGGCCAACTCAAACGGATAGACATACTCCGTAAAGAGAAGCCGACCAATTGCCTGAACGTTACTGAATCCTGCCTCAACCTGGGGAACATCACTCTCAAGGACTCCCGAGTACATCCCACCCAAAACCAGGCCCATCTCCGCCACAATCAATAGGGCAACAATCGCACCGAGCGGCAGATAGCTCCAGAAGCCTTCGCGCAGCCGGTCAAGGTTGATATCAAGCAACATTACAACAAACAAGAACAACACCATGACGGCGCCGACGTAAACCAGGATCAGCGAGATCGCCAGGAATTCCGCCTGAAGAAGAATCCAGATTCCGCTGGCGCTGAAAAACGCCAAAACGAGGTGAAGCGCTGCGTGCACCGGATTACGGAGCGTAACAACACGCAAGGCTGCAAACACCAAAATGGTGGAAAGAAAATAGAAGACGAACGTTCTGAATTCCATCGTGTCAGCGCCTATGTGTTAACGGTATTTCGAGTCAAGTTCGCGATCAGCGGCAATCTGTGCCTCATAGCGATCGCCGTTGGCCAACAACATGGGCTTGGTGTAATACAGGTCGCTCTGTTTTTCCCCGTGGTACTCGAAGACGCGAGTCTCGACGATAGCGTCAACCGGACAGGCTTCCTCACAGAACCCACAGAATATGCATTTATTCAGATCGATGTCGTAGCGTGTCGTGCGCCGGGAGCCATCTTCCCGCTGCGCGGACTCGATCGTGATTGCCATTGCTGGGCAAACTGCCTCACAAAGCTTGCAAGCGATGCAACGCTCCTCGCCATTCGGATAACGCCGCAAGGCATGCAACCCCCGGAACCGGAAGCTCTGCGGTGTTTTTTCCTCTGGATATTGCACGGTAATTGTTCGGGCAAACACATGACGCCCAGTCACCGCCAAGCCTTTCAGCAACTCCTTGAGCAAAAGGCTGTTAAGAATTTCTTTCATTGATCCCATGAACTGCCTCTCACTTCCAGATGTTCCAGGGCGACAACATCCAGCAAGCCACAATTGCCAGCCAAATCAGACAAACGGGGATAAGAATTTTCCATCCAAGCCGCATGACCTGATCGTAACGATAGCGGGGGAACGTTGCACGAACCCAGAAGAAAAGTGTCAACACCGCGAAAATCTTCCCGAATAACCAGAGAATGCTGTCTGGCAGGAAACTCACCGGCGACAACCACCCCCCCAGGAAGATAAGACTGACCAAGGTGCAGCCCATCAGCATCGCGGAATACTCAGCCAACTGAAACACTGCAAAACTCATTCCCGAGTACTCAACGTGATAACCCACGATTTCGGATTCACCCTCAGCGAGATCGAACGGCGCCCGGTTGCATTCCGCGAATATCGAAATGATGTAGACGACGAACATCGGGAGCAGTGATAACCAGTTCCAAGACAGGAACGTCAGCCCCATATCGGCAAAGCGCCCCTGGCCCTGAACCTTGACGATATCCACCAGATTAAGGCTATTGGATACCATCAGAACGACGACCAACGACAATCCCATGGCGACTTCGTAAGAAATCATCTGTGCCGCGGAACGCATCGACCCGAGAAAGGCATATTTTGAGTTCGGCGACCAACCCGCCAGAATGATCCCATAGACCCCGATCGATGTAACCGCCAGGATGAAGAGCAGACTGGCATTGATATTGGCCAGAACGAGAAATTCGTTGAACGGGATGACCGCCCACGCGACAAGCGCAGGAGCAAACGCGAACAGTGGCGCCAGAAGGAAAACGGCCTTGTCGGCGTTAGCGGGGATGACGACCTCTTTCAGAAGGATCTTCAAGCCGTCAGCCAACGGCTGTATAAGCCCCCATGGACCAACCCGGTTTGGACCGACGCGAACCTGAATCGCGCCGATTATCTTGCGCTCCGCATAGGTTGCATACGCCACGCACAAAAGCAGCGGAGCCACGATCAGCATCACTTTGATGACGGTCCAGACCAGTGTAATCAGGTCAGGCCAGATATCCCCGAAAGTAGCCTGGCCCAGTTGCATCAGCCAATCAAAGTGCGGAATCAAGAATCCTGGCAACAGTTGATGCAGCGTCTCCAGCATCATGCGCGCTCCACGCTAATCGAACCAAACATTTCACCAAGGACCGCAGTCGATGCATGCGCCGCCGCGACCTGTACACATGATGGAGGAACTGCGTCATCGACGACAGCGGTCAGCACGACACTGCCGCCCCCTTGAACGACACGTACATTTTCATTTGCAGATAACCCGAGTTCCTTTAGCGTTACGGTATTGAAGCGTGCTTCTGGGCAGGAGGCATCGCTGGTTTTCTGCAACGACGCAGCATTCCGAACAAGCGCATCCGCAAAATAAATCGGAACGTCGGCAATCCGCTGAAGTGCCTTAGAGTCGGCGGACAATGCGGCAATCTCGTATTGCACGCCATTATCGAGCCCCTCGACGAACACTGCTCCTGCGGGAATCATCTCGTCCCGGACCTGCTCGCTCGACTCGTATTCAAAGCCCGGCAGAGAAAGCAAATTGCCCAGCACACGCAGGATCTTCCAGGCAGGACGACATTCACCAGCGGGCCGACATACGCCGCTAACGCTCTGCGCACGCCCTTCCGCATTCACATAGGTACCTGATGTCTCGGTAAATGGCGCCACAGGCAGGAGAACATCAGCATATTCATGGGCAAAATCACTCTTGAATGTTGAAAGAGCGATCACCAAATCCGCTTGCTTTAAGGCTCCAACAGCCAACTGGGGATCTACACAATCGAACTCTGGCTCGACCCCCATGAGCACATAAGCTTTGCGCGGTTGCGCGAACATCTCGTACGCATTTAGGCCATTTTCGTCGCCCGGCAACGCCTTGGCGACGTATCCACCAACGCTGTTAGACGCTTCGCCAAGAAAGCCGAGTGAGGCGCCGGTCAAGCGTGCCAACTCCTGCCCCAACGCGTGCAACTGGCTTGAGCAAGCAACCTGTTCCGCCACATTCCCGAAGAGTACGGCTTTCCGCCCATCAGCGATAAGGCTCTCCGCAATCGCGCGGCTACAGTCAGAAATCTCTATACTGCTCAAATCCACCGATGTAGAGGCACCGGAAAGCTGAACAACGGCCTTCAGCACCCCCGCTACGGCGACCGGTAGCTCGCTTGGGGAGACTGAAACATGCTGATGCAGGTTGATGAGAGGATCTGCCCCCACCACAGAAATCAAGCTAACTTTTTTGCCAACCTTTTTCGCCAATTGTCTTAGACGCTGAGCAAAAAGCGGGTGATCCTTGCGAAGGAAACTACCAACCACGAGAACGGAATCGCATTTCGGAATATCAGCGATCCGCATCCCTAGCCACGGTATGCCTTCCAACTTTCCATCCGAGGAAAAATCACGACGCCGAGGACGGAAATCGACATTACCGGATCCAATCCCTCGTACCAGCTTCTGCAAGAGGAACAACTCTTCCAATGTCGAGTGCGGCGACGCAAGCCCGGCGATTGCATCGGCGCCATGACTTTTCGCGATGTCCTTCAGTCCGTGCGCCACGTAATCAAGCGCGACGTTCCACTCAACCTCGCGCAAACTCCCATCGACGCGCACCATCGGCTTGAGGAGTCGACTAGGCGAGTTAAGAGCCTCGTAAGAAAAACGATCCTTGTCCGAGATCCAGCATTCATTGACGTCTTCATTCTCTCGAGGGAGAACACGCATCACCCGATTGTTCTTTACTTGAACAGTCAGGTTGCTTCCGACGCTATCGTGCGGGCTGACCGACTTGCGCCTTGACAGCTCCCAGCTCCGAGCCGAATAGCGGAACGGCTTCGAGGTCAGTGCACCAACGGGACACAGATCAATCATGTTTCCGGAGAGCTCGGAATCAATCGTGCGCCCCACGAAGGTCTGAATCTCCGAATGCATGTTGCGGTTGGCCATCCCGAGTTCCATTACTCCCGCGATTTCCTGACCAAAACGAACGCAACGGGTGCAATGAATGCAGCGAGACATCTCCTGCATTGAGATGAGTGGCCCGACATCCTTCTGGAACACAACTCGCTTGGCTTCCTTGAAACGGGAAGACAAGCCGCCGTAACCGACCGACAGATCCTGCAATTGGCATTCGCCACCTTGATCGCAGATTGGGCAATCCAGCGGGTGGTTGATCAAAAGGAATTCCATCACACCCTTTTGGGCCTTAACTGCCAGTTCCGAGTGTGTGAATACTTTCATCCCGTTAGTTACGGGCGTGGCACATGCCGGCAGAGGCTTGGGCGCCTTCTCCACTTGAACGAGGCACATACGGCAATTGGCCGCAATTGACAGCTTCTTGTGATAGCAGAAATGCGGAATATACGTGCCGATCGCCTGTGCCGCATCCATGATGGTGCTACCGGGCGGCACTTGAACCTGTTTGCCGTCGATTTCAATATCTAGCATATCGCTGCCTTAGAACGTTGCTTTGAAGAAGCCGCTGCCCGCGCGTTGAATTTCGGGCGGCACAAGGCACTTCTTGTGTTCAATGTGATAGGCGAACTCGTCCTGAAAATGTTTGACGAAGCTCTGAACGGGCATCGAAGCAGCATCGCCAAGAGCACAAATGGTGCGCCCCATGATGTTCGTTGTTACGCTCCTGAGGAGATCGAGATCCTCCGGACGGCCCTGCCCATGCTCAATTCGATGGACAATCTTGTACAACCAGTTCGTCCCTTCTCGACACGGCGTGCATTGACCGCAGGACTCCTCGTAATAAAAGTACGACAAGCGATCGAGCGCTTTCACCATGCAGGTTGTCTCGTCCATGACAATAACCGCCCCCGAACCCAGCATCGAACCAGCCTTGCTGATCGAGTCGTAATCCATCGTACAGTCCATAATGACTTGTGCAGGCAACACCGGGGCGGACGATCCGCCGGGAATACATGCTTTAAGCTTACGCCCGCCGCGCACACCGCCCGCCATTTCCAGAAGCGTTGAAAACGGGGTTCCCAGCGGGATTTCGTAGTTACCCGGACGATTGACGTGCCCGGATACGGAAAACAGTTTCGTGCCCCCGTTATTCGGCTTTCCCGCTTCGAGATAGGCCTCGGGGCCCATATTCAATACGAACGGAACAGCAGCAAAGGTCTCGGTGTTGTTGATCGTCGTCGGCTTCCCATACAAGCCGAAACTTGCCGGGAAAGGCGGTTTGAAGCGTGGCTGTCCTTTTTTGCCTTCGATCGACTCGAGAAGTGCGGATTCCTCGCCACAAATGTACGCACCATAACCGTGATGAGCAAACAGTTCGAAATCGAAACCGGAGCCCAGAATGTTCTTTCCCATCAATCCGGCAGTACGTGCCTCATCCAGAGCCTCTTCGAAACGCTTGTAAGCCTCCCAAATCTCGCCATGGATATAGTTGTAGCCGCGAGCGGCGCCAACAGCATAGCCGGCAATCACCATCCCTTCGATAACTGCATGCGGATTGAAGCGTAGAATATCCCGGTCCTTGAACGTACCAGGCTCTCCCTCGTCGGTATTGCATACGACATATTTATCGCCCTTGAAATCCTTGGGCATGAAGCTCCATTTCAGCCCGGTGGGAAAACCCGCACCACCCCGACCGCGGAGAACAGATTTCTTTACATTCTCAATGACCGATTCCGGAGAGATCTTCTCTTCCAGAATCCTTTTCAATGCCTTGTATCCGCCTCGCCTGACGTAGTCCGCCAAGCGCCAGGTATTATCGCCATCAAGGCCAACGGTAAGCAGCGGGTTGATAGAACCAAGAATGGCCATTATTCAAGCTCCGACAGCAGTTTGTCGATCTGTTCAGGCTGCATGCAGCTGCACATCCGACGATTGTCGACCAACATGACAGGCGCATCACCGCAAGCCCCCATACACTCGCCTTCCTTGAGCGTAAACTTGCCGTCCGGTGTGGTTTCGTTGAAATCAATACCCAGCTTGGTCTTGAGATACTCCGCAGCATCCACGCCACCAGACAACATGCACGGCAAATTCGTGCAAACAGTCAGTTTGTGTTTTCCTACAGGCTTCAGGTCATACATGTTGTAGAAGCTCGCCACTTCATAAGCGGCCATCGGAGCGATGCCAAGATAATTGGCCACGAATTCGATCGCCTCGCTCGGAAGCCAACCCAACTCCTCCTGAGCGATCGCCAAGGCTCCCATTACGGCAGACTGCCTCTGTTCGGGAGGGTACTTCGCGATCTCGCGGTCGATCTTTTGTACGGAATCTTTAGAGAGCATCAGCGGTCAATCTCGCCAAAAACGATATCGATTGTGCCGACCATCGTAACCACGTCGGCAATCATGTGGCCACGCACCAATTCATCCATGGCCGAAAGATGCACATACCCAGGAGAACGGATTTTCAGCCGATACGGCTTGTTGGCGCCGTCAGACACAGCATAAATCCCGAATTCTCCCTTCGGGTGCTCGATAGCCGAATACACCTGCCCCTCAGGAACATGAATGCCTTCGGTACAAAGCTTGAAATGATGAATCAACTCCTCCATGTTCGACTTCATATTCGCGCGGGAAGGAGGCGAAACCTTGTGGTTGCTCGAAATGACAGGCCCGGGGTTGACGCGCAACCAGTCAATACACTGCTGGAGGATCCGGTTCGACTGGCGCATCTCATTCACGCGAACAAGATAGCGGTCATAACAATCGCCAGTCACACCGACAGGGATATCGAAATCAAGGCGGTCATAGACAGCGTACGGCTGCTTCTTGCGCAGATCCCACGGTATGCCACAGCCACGAAGCATCGGCCCAGTCATGCCCAGTTGCAAAGCACGCTCAGGCGAAACAACACCGACATCCACCAAGCGCTGCTTCCAAATCCGGTTATCGGTCAGCAGCGTTTCGTAGTCATCAAGAATCTTCGGAAAACGCTTGACGAAGTCCTCAAGAAAATCAAGAAACGTGCCGCTACGCGCTTCGTTCAACTGCTTTAGCTTCGCACCATTCTTCCACTTGGACTCTTTGTACTGCGGCATAGAGTCCGGCAAATCACGATACACGCCCCCCGGACGATAGTAGGCGGCATGCCAGCGAGTCCCAGTAACGGCCTCGTAGCAATCGACCAGGTCTTCCCGCTCACGCATCGCGTAAAGCATCATGGTCATCGCACCGACGTCAAGACCCTGCGCCCCGATCCACAGCAAATGGTTCAGAATGCGGGTGATTTCGTCAAACATCACGCGGATGTATTGGGCCCGGACTGGAACCTCAACCCCGACCAAGCGCTCGACCGCCAAGCAATAGGCATGCTCACTGCACATCATCGACATGTAGTCGAGCCGATCCATGTAAGGAACCGACTGGATCCATGTCTTGTTCTCGGCAAGCTTCTCGGTCGCCCGGTGGAGAAATCCGATGTGCGGATCAGCGCGTTGCACGACCTCGCCATCAAGCTCCAACACCATCCGCAGCACGCCGTGCGCGGCCGGGTGCTGCGGGCCGAAGTTGAGTGTGTAATTCTGAATATCAGCCATTTTCGACATCCCCGTAGTTCTCTTCCCGCACAATTCGGGGTGTAATTTCACGCGGCTCGATCGTCACCGGTTGATAAACGACACGACGCTGTTCGGAGTCATAGCGCATTTCCACATAGCCGCAGATCGGAAAATCTTTGCGGAATGGATGCCCGACGAACCCATAATCGGTGAGAAGGCGTCGCAAGTCGGAATGCCCCGGAAAAACAATACCGAAGAGATCGAACGCCTCCCGCTCGAACCAGTTGGCCGAATTCCAGATCGAAACGACGGAAGGCACAGAGGGAAAATCGTCGCTGGACGCAAAACACCGAACACGCACGCGCCAATTGTGCGTAATTGACGTCAGATGCGCGACCACGGCAAAGCGACCACCTTGCCATGCACCATCACCATAGGTCGAATAATCAATCCCGCATAAATCAATCAGCTGTTCGAAACGAAGCTCCGGCTCATCACGCAGCTGCAACATCGTCTCAAGATAAACGCTGACATCAACATCAATCGAAACCTCCCCCAAAGCGCAAACCATTCTTGCGGCACGCTCTCCGAGATGCTTCTGCAGATTTTGGCTAAGCAAATCAAGCTTGGCGGACATGACTCTCTCTCGGACAAATTAACGGGCGATGGTACTGGTGCGATGGATCTTGTTCTGCAGCTGAAGCAACCCGTAGATCAGCGCCTCTGGCGTCGGCGGACATCCCGGGACATAAATATCAACTGGAACAATGCGATCGCACCCACGAACCACAGAGTAGGCGTAGTGGTAATACCCACCGCCATTGGCGCAGGAGCCCATTGAGACAACCCAACGAGGCTCAGCCATCTGGTCGTACACTTTTCTTAATGCCGGCGCCATCTTGTTGGTCAGCGTTCCGGCGACAACCATCACATCAGACTGCCTGGGGCTGGGACGAAAAACAATGCCAAACCGGTCGAGGTCATAACGAGAACAGCCGGTATGAATCATCTCGATAGCACAACAAGCCAAGCCGAAGGTCATGGGCCACATTGACCCCGTGCGCATGTAATTGATCAGCTTGTCCGCTGTGGTGGTGATAAAGCCTTCTTGGAGGACGCCCTCAATACCCATTGCTAATCACTCCCAATCCAGGGCGCCTTTGGCCCAGGCGAAGACATAACCAACCACGAGAATGGCCAGAAACACAACCATCTCGATAAAGCCAAACCACTTGACCGACTCGGTCTGCACGATTTCCTTGAAAATCGTTGCCCAAGGCACAAGAAAAGCAACCTCGAGATCAAAAAGAATGAACAGGATCGAAATCAGGTAGTAACGCACATCAAACTTCATGCGCGCATTTTCAAAGGCATCGAAGCCGCATTCGTAAGGCGAAAGCTTTTCGCTATCCGGGCGATGGGGAGCAACAACCAAACCCGTAATTACCGGCGCTATCCCGAAAACAGCACCGATCAGAACGAAGACAAACACCGGGAAATAAGTTTCCAGCATGATCCGCCACACGAACAATAACAGTTTGTCGATACCACCCCGCGGGGAGGCTTAACCTGGTGCCGACGATGAGACTCGAACTCATACGACCGAAGTCACTACCCCCTCAAGATAGCGTGTCTACCAATTTCACCACGTCGGCACTATCACCAAGCGGCAGCGAGAAAACGAGGGAAACATCAGCTCTCGCCACCACCCGAACCCCGAACTACTTCGGAATATCTTTTGTCTTCGACTCGGAATCTGCAGAACTTCCGGACCTCTCTCCAACCTCAGAAGAGGCCGCCGAAGCAGGCGCCGATTGTACCGCATCCTGCATTACCCCACCAGACGTTTTCGCCCTGTTCGAAGCGAAATACGCCAGCGAAAGACTGGTCAAAAAGAACACAACAGCCAGCACTGCCGTGGTTCTGCTGAGAAAATTGGCCGACCCTGTCGCCCCGAACAGACTACCAGAGGCACCACTACCAAATGCAGCCCCCATGTCCGCCCCCTTGCCGTGCTGAACAAGCACCAGACCGACGATTCCAAGCGCGGAAATCACATGAACAAACAAGATGACGGAGAACAGATAGCTCATATTGATTACTTCGCAGCAGCGGCGCAAATAGCCAGAAAGTCAGACGCCACGAGAGAAGCGCCACCAATCAGTCCGCCATCGATATCCGGCATGGAGAAGAGTTCTGCCGCATTACCCGGCTTGACGCTCCCGCCATAAAGAATCTGCAAACCTTCAGCCACACCGCCATCAAGCTTGGCGATCTGCGCGCGAATCGCCGCATGAACCTCTTGGGCCTGTGCGGAGGTAGCCGTACGCCCGGTTCCAATCGCCCAAACCGGCTCATAGGCCACTACAGCACCGGAGAATGCCGCAACGCCAACACGCCCCAAAACCGCATCGATTTGCGAAGAGACGACTTCAAGCGTCTTTCCGCCATCGCGCTGCTCGAGCGTCTCACCAACACAAAGAACCGGGCGCAATCCCGAAGCCAGAGCAGCCGCAAACTTCTCGGCGACCAGCTTGTCGGACTCACCATAAATGGCACGACGCTCCGAATGCCCGACCAGAACGTAACGGCAACCAAAATCCTGCAACATGGCCGCACTGACTTCGCCCGTAAACGCACCCTGCGCCTGTTCGCTAAGGTTCTGCGCACCCCAGACAACGGGGGTTCCGCTCAGCACAGACTGCGCCTGAGCGAGATACGGAAACGGCACACAAACGGCTACCGCAACATCACTCAAGCCAGCGACACCAGTGACAACATCCTGCAACAACTGCTGGTTGGTCTTAAGCCCACCGTGCATTTTCCAGTTTCCAGCTACAAGCTTCTGACGCATAGAACACCCCGTCGAAAAAGGCCAAATTATATAGATTCACGTCGCATGCGGTCAATAAAACACACCGACCAGGACAGCCCGGAAACCACGCTCAACCACCGATGAGCGTCCCGATTCAGAGGTAAGATGCCACCTTCCCACCAACGATCGCATCGCTGATGCTAGCCGCTTACCGCCTCCCGGACCGCGTTAGCCAGTCTCTCTGCAGTCGTCAGGACGCTGTCAGCGTCACGACCCTCGACCATCACACGCAGAAGCGGTTCTGTCCCCGATGCGCGTAACAGCACCCGCCCAGTCCCAGCCAGTTCAGCCTCAGCGAGATTCCTGGCAGCAACGATTCCCGGGTGGTCCTTCCATGGAAAACCTTTACTCAGGGGAACGTTGATCAGGTGCTGCGGATACAGTTCGAGCCTCCCCAGCAGCGACTTCAGATCACTGCCCTCCTCGCACAGTGCAGTCAGAACCTGCAGGGCCGAGACGATTCCATCACCCGTTGAGTGCTTGTCGAGGCAAAGGATATGCCCCGAATTTTCTCCACCATACAACCAGCCCTTTTCCTGCAGCATCTCCAGCACATAGCGGTCGCCGACCGCAGCGCGGGCGAAAGGCACCCCCAGTTCCGCCAGCGCATGCTCGAAGGCGAGATTGGTCATCAGCGTACCAACGACCCCCGCTACCGGGCCGTTGCGCAAACGGCTGCGTACCACAGCCAGCAACAACTGATCGCCGTCGTAGACCTCGCCACCTGCGTCGACCATCATCACGCGATCGCCATCACCATCGAGCGCAATGCCGATATCGGCCCGGTTCTCCAGCACCGCCCGGCTCAACGCCGCGGTTGAGGTCGCCCCGACGTCCTTGTTGATGTTCAACCCGTTCGGCTCCGCTCCGATCGCCACCACCTCGGCGCCCAATTCGTGGAAAACGTGCGGCGCAATGTGATAGGCAGCGCCGTTCGCACAGTCGACGACGATCTTCAATCCGCGCAGATCAAATGAATTCGGGAACGTACTCTTGCAGAACTCGATATAACGCCCTGCCGCATCGCCGATGCGCCGCGCACGGCCCAACTCGGAAGAGGCAACGCAATCAAGAGGCGTTTCGATACCCGCCTCGATTTCCGCCTCGATTGCATCGTCCAGCTTGGTTCCCTGGGAGGAGAAAAACTTGATGCCGTTGTCGTAATAGGGATTGTGCGACGCTGAAATTACAACGCCGGCCTGCAGACGCAGCGCCCGGGTCAAATAGGCGACCGCAGGTGTCGGCATCGGACCAACGAGACATACGTCAACTCCGGCAGCCGCAAAACCCGCCTCCAGAGCCGCCTCCAGCAGATATCCGGAAATTCTCGTGTCTTTTCCAATCAACACTTCCGGACGAATTCCTGGCTTCAGGTGCCCCTGCTTAGCGCCGTACGCAACCAGTACCTTCCCTGCGGAATATCCGAGTCGCATGACGAACTCCGGAGTAATCGGCGCCTGACCTACGCGGCCACGCACGCCATCGGTGCCAAAGTATTTCCTCGCCATACACATTCCCCGACCCGAGTCAAAAGGGAGCTATTGTACTGAAATCACACGGATGAGAATCGCATTCATCGATGATCCGGCCGGGAATTCTGAAATCTCGGATCAACCGAATCGGCCGGTGATGTACTCTTCGGTTTGCTTTTGCTGGGGTTTGATGAAGATCTGGTCAGTTACACCGAATTCAATCAGATCGCCCAAGTACATGAAGGCCGTATAGTCGGAAATACGCGCAGCCTGTTGCATGTTGTGCGTCACGATCGCGATCGTGTATTCGGATTTGAGTTCATCGATCAGTTCCTCGACCTTGGCAGTCGAAATCGGATCGAGAGCGGAGGTCGGCTCGTCAAGCAAAACAATCTCGGGCTTGACCGCTACAGCGCGGGCGATGCACAGGCGTTGCTGCTGCCCACCCGAAAGAGACAATCCGCTTTGTTGCAACTTGCCTTTGACCTCATCCCACAATGCCGCCTTGCGCAGAGCCCACTCTACCCGTTCATCCATCTCCGCTGTCGGGATCTTTTCGTAGAGACGCACACCAAATGCGATGTTTTCGTAGATGGTCATCGGAAACGGTGTCGGTTTCTGGAACACCATGCCAATCTTTGCCCGAACGAGATTGACGTCCTGCTTCTTGTCCAGGATATTCTGGCCGTTGAACAGAATTTCGCCCTCCGCGCGCTGGCCTGGATAGAGATCGAACATCCGGTTGAAGGTGCGCAACAAGGTAGACTTCCCGCAACCGGACGGTCCTATGAACGCGGTGACACGATGCCGCGCTATGTCGAGGTTGATCTTCTTGAGCCCCCTGAAGTTGCCGTAATAGAAATCAAGATTGCGGACTTGCAGGGCGACATCTTTGTCGAGAGCTACATCTACTGATGACATGTGAAAGACTCCGGTAATTCAGTTCTTGTCCTTGGCACGGAACATCAAGCGCGCGCCGACGTTCATCGCGAGCACCAACAAGGCAATGAGCAAGGCTCCACCCCAGGCAAGTGAATTCCAGTTTTCGTAGGGGCTCATCGCGAACTGGAAAATCACAACGGGAAGATTGCCCATCGGCTCCGACATGTCGGTACTGAAGAACTGGTTGTTGAGCGCTGTAAACAGGAGCGGCGCCGTCTCGCCGGTTACGCGGGCGATGGCCAGCAACACCCCGGTAACAACCCCGGCTTTCACGGATCTCAGCGTGACGTTGAGCGAAACCCGCCAACGCGGTGCGCCGAGCGCAAACGCCGCTTCGCGCAGCGTAGAGGGCACAAGCTTGAGCATGTTCTCGGTCGTTCTGACAACGACCGGAATGGCGATCAAGGACAAGGCCACCGACCCGGCCCAGCCGGAAAAACCACCCAGCGTCTCGACCATCAGCGCGTAGATGAAAAGCCCGATGGCGATTGACGGAGCGGAAAGCATGATGTCCACCACGAAACGCGTCGCGGCGGCAAACTTTGAAGTAGCACCGAACTCCGCCAGATAGATTCCGGCGAGGATGCCGATCGGAGTCGACACGCATGTCGTGACCCCGATGATCATGAGGCTGCCGACGATGGCATTGCGCATCCCCCCGCCCTCATTGCCCGGAGCTGGCGTATCCAGCGTGAAGAAATCCCAACTCAGCACCGCGAAGCCCTTGGAAAACAGCGTAAACAGAATCCAGAGCAGCGCGAGAAGGCCAAACGCCATGGCCAGCATCGAAAGACCGATGCCCAAGCGGTTGATGAAAATACGACGGTTATAAAGATTCATGACTCGAACTCGTCCGACCTAGTGTCCCTGCTTGACCGTGCCACGGCGGATAAGCCAGCGCGACAGGCTCAGAACAATGAAGGTGATTACAAAGAGCACCAATCCCAACGCGAACAGCGATGAGACATGAAGGCCTGGCGACGCCTCCCCGAACTCGTTGGCCAGCACCGAGGCAATCGAATTCCCCGGCGCAAAAAGACTGCCTGTAATCCGGTTGGCATTACCGATCACGAAGGTTACCGCCATGGTTTCGCCAAGCGCTCGCCCCAGACCCAACATGACACCACCCACGACACCGACACGGGTGTAAGGCAACACGACGTTCCAAACCACCTCCCAGGTGGTACAACCGACACCATAGGCAGATTCCTTGAGCACTGACGGAACGGTCTCGAACACATCACGCATGACCGAGGCGATGAATGGGATGACCATCAGCGACAGCACGATGCCGGCCGCCAGAATACCGATACCGATTGGGGCCCCTGAAAACCAGCTTCCAATAATTGGAATACCTCCGAACATGCCCTGTAGATAGGGCTGCACATACTCGGAGAAAAGCGGCGCAAAGATGAACAACCCCCAGATGCCGTAAATAATCGACGGTACACCGGCAAGCAGTTCAATAGCGGTTCCAAGCGGCCTTCTAAGCCACGCGGGACAGGTTTCGGTCAGGAACAGCGCAATACCGAAGCTGACGGGGACGGCAATAGCGAGCGCGATCAGCGATGTGACTACCGTTCCATAGATCGCAATCACCGCGCCGAACTTCTCATCCGGCACATTCCATACGTTGGTCCAGACAAACGACAGCCCGAATTCGCGGAGAGCCGGAAGAGCCTCGATCGCCAGGGAAAGCAGGATACCGAACAATCCGGCCAGTACCAGAAAAGCAAACAGCAGGGTGACCTTGTGGAATACTCCATCCTGCCGCCGGAACACCTTGACCTGAGCGGAATGCACATCCACTTGTTCCATATTCTCCCCTGCCGTACAGCCGCCCCGATCGACCATCCTCGCCATATCCATATGATAATCGCCTCCAGCAAAGCCAGCCTTGAACGAAAAGCTCCGCTGAAGTTGCCGTTAAGGAAACCCAGGGACCACACCGGCCCCTGGCAAAAAGTGAGACGACGGCAGCATTCTGCCGCACTGTAAATTACTACTTGATCTTCTTCATTTCGGTTTCGACCATCTTCACCACGTTGGCGGGAAGAGCGACGAATCCGAGTTCCTCGGCCATTTTCTGACCGTTATTGAGCGACCAGGTGAAGAAATCGACCACACCTTGCTGCCTGGCAGAATCAGCGCCTTTTTCGTAAACCAGAACATAGGTCGCCGAGGTAATCGGCCACGCATTCTCGTGCGTCTGGTCAAGCAGATCCGGAGCCATGCCTTCGACCTTGAAATCCGCGCCGGCCGCCGCATCGGCAATGGTCTTCTGATTGGGCAGCACGAACTTTCCAGCCTTGTTCTTGAGGGCCACGAAAGTCATGTTGTTCTTCATGGCATCGGCAATATCAACATAACCGATGGCGCCAACGATCTTCGTAACATTGGCCGCAACCCCCGGATTACCCTTGCCGCCGACTGCGTTGGCCGGCCAGTTCACCGTCGTACCCGCACCAACGCTGGTCTTGAAAGCGTCAGACTGCTTGGCCAGATAATTCGTAACGGCAAATGTCGTTCCCGAGCCATCTGAGCGGTGCGCAACGGTAATCGCCGTATCGGGCAGCTTGGCACCCGGATTCAGACCGGAAATCGCCGGATCATTCCACTTCGTGATTGCACCACGGAAGACATTGGCAGCGGTCGCACCATCGAGTTTGATATCTCCCGACTTGAAGCCTGGCAGATTGACGACGATCGTCGCCCCACCCATCACGGTCGGCAGTTGTACAAGGCCCGCTTCCTTCAGATCACCAGCCTTGAGCGGCGCATCCGTACCTCCGAAGTCAACGGTCTTGGCCTTGATCTGCTTGATGCCGCCGGAAGACCCAATACCTTGATAGTTCACCTGATTACCGGTCTTGGCATTGTAGGCTTCGGCCCATTTCGTATAGACGGCGAACGGGAATGTTGCCCCCGCACCGGTAATGTTTCCGGCCACAGCGACAGGCGCTGCCACAGCCAGAACTGCCGCAGCCAGCGGAATGGCGGTCCATTTCTTCATCAGCTTCTTCATCGTGCGTCTCCTTAGGTGTGTTCAAGAACAAAGCACATGAAGTGTAGCGAGCGAATATTTCAATTTCGTGACATAACGATGAAAGGACTGAGCCATGTCTGCAACCAGCCGCATCCTATCGTCGAAAAAAGGCTCCGGTCTTCAGGCACCGGAATCATCAAGAAAGCGATGCATCACGTATGCATCAACCAGGCCCAGCATTTGATGCCTGAAAACCTTCGGCAAGGTTCCGACAATCTTGAAGCCAAGTTTCTTCCAGAGCGCGACAGCACCGGCATTGGTGCTGACAACGAAATTGAACTGCATTGCCTCGTACCCTGCCTTTCGCGCCTCCTCAAGACAGTGGCGCCCCATCGTTTCGCCTATCCCTTTCCCGTGCGCCGCAGGGCTAACCATGAACGAAGCATTGGCGACGTGAGAACCCAGATCGCGCTGGTTGGCGATCAGCTTGTACATCCCCAGGATCGTCCCATCCTCTTCGGCGACGTAGGATCTGACGCCGGGGCCAAACCAGTAGTCACGTGCATCCTCACGAGTCGCCTGAGGAGAAAAGACGTAGGTATCACCTTTTGCCACTACGGCCTGGAAAATTGACCAGATACCCTCAAAATCATTTTCTGTTGCGCTGCGTATCAGCATGTTTCTCTCGTTCGGTTAATGCTAAACATTGGCGTCTGGCGAGAGTAGCAGAGTGGCCGCACCGATGTCATGGCGATGGGCAGCGGAATTGATCCGGTCAGCTTCGAGCCAACTCGACGGCTTGCCAGACAGCAATCGCATCACGTGTTTCCGCGACATCATGCACGCGCAAAATCCGCGCCCCACGCGCCGCTGCGATCAATGCTGCCGCCACACTGGCGCCCAGTCGGTCCGACACCGCTTTCCCGGTAATAGCCCCCAACATCGACTTACGTGACATCCCCGCAAGAATCGGCAGTCCGTAACAGCCAGTCTCCCCAAGCTGGGCAAGCATCGCGAGGTTGTTTTCAAGCGTCTTGCCGAAACCGAATCCTGGATCGAGCACCAGGCGGTCACGGGAAATCCCTGCAGCCATCGCCTCACCAACACGTCCCGACAAGAACTCGCTCACCTCGCTGACGACATCCCCTTGATAGGCAGGATCCTGTTGCATGGTGAGCGGATCGCCCTGCATATGCATCAGACAAATCGCGCAGTCGCTCCCGACAACGGCATCAATTGCGCCGGGGCGGCGTAGCGCGTAGATGTCGTTGATCATCGAGGCGCCATGTTCAAGCGCAGCCTGCATCACCTCCGGCTTGTACGTATCAATGGAGATCGGCACCGGGCAGTCCGCCAGGCCCTCCAACACCGGGATGAGGCGCGCCAGTTCCTCGTCGAGCGACGTCGGAATCGCCCCTGGACGAGAGGATTCAGCGCCGAGATCGATCATGTCGGCCCCGGCTTCGATCTGACGCCAGGCATGGGCGATCGCACACGCCGTGTCGCTCGCCACCCCATCCCCGGAAAAGGAGTCCGGCGTGAGATTGACGATCCCCATGACAAGAGGCCGCTCTAGAGAGAGCTGAAATTTTCCGCAACGAAGCATCGATATTCCTGGACGAAAAAAGGGGGAGTTGCCTCCCCCGGTTTCATGCCATCGGCCGTGTCGGCGTCAGGCGGGTGCCGTGGCGCTGGGCGCCGCACTCGGCGGGGGCGACCCCGCTGCACCATTCATTCTCGGCTGCGGATCTTTCGGCGGACGCGGCGGCTTGCCCGCCATGATGTCGTCGATCTGCTCAGCATCGATGGTTTCCCATTCGAGCAACGCCTTCGTCATCGCTTCGACCTTGTCGCGATTCTCGTCGAGGAGCTTCCGGGCCAGCCCGTACTGCTCGTCGATAATCCGGCGAATTTCGGCATCTACCTTCTGCATCGTCGCTTCCGAGACATTCTTGTGTGTGGTCACGGAACGGCCGAGGAATACTTCGCCCTCGTTCTCGCCGTATACCATCGGACCGAGCACGTCGGACATGCCGTAGCGAGTTACCATATCACGCGCCATCTGCGTCGCCCGCTCGAAGTCGTTGGACGCGCCGGTCGTCATCTGATTCATGAACAACTCTTCAGCGATACGGCCACCAAAAAGCACGGCGACACGGCTCATCAGGTACGTGCGGTCGTAAGCATAACGATCTTCTTCAGGCAACTGCATCGTCAGCCCTAGCGCGCGTCCGCGCGGAATGATCGTCACCTTGTGCACCGGATCGGACTTCGGCACCAGCTTGGCGACAACGGCGTGGCCGGATTCATGGTAGGCCGTATTGCGCTTTTCCTCGTCGCTCATGACCATGCTGCGGCGCTCGGCCCCCATCATGATCTTGTCCTTGGCCTTCTCGAAATCTTCCATATCGACGAGGCGCTTGTTGCCGCGCGCGGCGAATAGCGCCGCCTCGTTGACCAGATTGGCCAGATCGGCACCCGAAAAGCCCGGCGTGCCCCGTGCAATGATGTCGGCCTTGACGTCCGGCGCCAGCGGCACCTTGCGCATGTGCACATTGAGAATCTGCTCACGGCCGCGGATATCCGGCAGCGGCACCACGACCTGCCGGTCGAAACGACCCGGACGCATCAACGCGGGGTCGAGAACGTCAGGACGGTTGGTCGCTGCAATAACGATCACCCCGGAACTCGCTTCGAAGCCATCCATCTCGACGAGCATCTGGTTCAGGGTCTGCTCGCGCTCGTCATTGCCACCACCGAGACCGGCACCACGCTGGCGCCCGACCGCGTCAAGCTCGTCGATGAAGATGATGCAAGGGGAATTCTTCTTGGCGTTCTCGAACATGTCACGAACACGCGCCGCGCCCACACCGACGAACATCTCGACGAAGTCGGAACCGGAGATCGAGAAAAACGGCACTTTCGCCTCGCCGGCGATGGCTTTCGCCAGCAGTGTTTTTCCTGTTCCGGGGTTACCGACGAGAAGCACGCCCTTGGGAATCCGCCCGCCGAGCTTCTGGAACTTGCTCGGATCACGCAGAAAATCGACCAGTTCGGAAACCTCTTCCTTCGCCTCGTCGCAACCAGCGACGTCCGCAAAGGTCACGTTGTTCGAAGACTCATCCAGCAAGCGCGCCTTGCTCTTGCCGAAGGAGAACGCGCCGCCCTTGCCGCCGCCTTGCATCTGGCGCATGAAGAACACCCAGACGCCGATCAGCAACAGCATCGGGAACCAGCTGATGAAGATATTCATCAGGAACGATTGCTCTTCTTCAGGCTTGGCTTCCACCTTGACACCATGCTTGAGCAGGTCGGAAACCATCCAGAGATCCGGCGGCGCGTAAGTCGTCAGCTTGCGACCATCCGCCGTCGTCGCCTTGAGCACCCGGCCTTCGATGACGACCTTGGTAATCGATCCCCGCCCAACCTCATCCATGAACTGGGAATACTCCATCGAGGCCTGCGTCACCTGCCGGGAATTGAACTGGTTGAAGACAGTCATCAGCACGAGGCCAATCACCAGCCAGACCGCCAGATTCTTGAACATGTTATTCAATGCCGTACCTCTTCCTCGCTTCGTCCTGGCACGCCAGGAAACCATCTCTCTAAGAAAGACAACATTCTAAACCTTCTCCACCGTTCCGTCAGATCGCCCCGTTACTCGGCTATCAGTCGTTCAGCGTTCAGACTTTCAAACATTTTCCAAGCAGATAGACTTCCGAACTTCGATCGCGAGAGGCATCGGGTTTACGCGTCACTACCGACCGGAAAACCTCTCTCATTGCACGAACGAACTCTTCATATCCATATCCCTGGAAAACTTTGACCAGAAAAGCCCCATCCGGTTTCAACCACTGGCGCGAGAAATCGAGTCCCAACTCTGCCAGATGCATGACCCGCGCCTGATCGGACACGGGCACACCGGATATATTGGGGGCCATATCGGAAAGCACAAGGTCAACTTTCTCGCCTGCGAGCAGATCTTCCAGCTGGCGTAACACCTCGTCCTCACGAAAGTCGCCCTGGATGAACTCGACACCATGCAACCCGGTCATTTCGAGCAGATCCAGCGCCACAACCCTGCCCCGGCCCTTCATTCGTTGGGCCGCGACCTGCGACCACCCTCCCGGAGCCGCGCCCAGATCGACGACGACACATCCTGGCCGAATCAAATGGTCCCGGTCATCGATTTCCATCAGTTTGAACGAGGCGCGGGAACGGAAGCCTTCTGCCTTTGCCCGCTGCACGAACTGATCGCTTACGTGTTCGTGCATCCACGCCTTGCTTGTCCTGGTACGCTTCATTGACTCAAACCCTGTAGAATGCGCGTTTTTGAAGGTTTCTGCCGATGCTTGATATCACTGCAGCCCAGCGACGCGCACTTCGCGCCCGGGCCCACTCCTTGAAACCCGTCGTTTCGATCAGCCAGAAGGGCCTCAGCGAATCCGTAATGAAGGAAATCGGTGTCTGCCTCGACAGCCATGAGTTGATCAAGATACGGGTTTACAGTGACGAGCGCGAGGAGCGCGAACAGTTGCTGTCGGAAATCTGCCAGCATCTGGAAGCTGCGCCGGTACAACATATTGGCAAGCTGCTCGTCATCTGGCGCCCCGCGCCTGAACAAACCATCCCGAAGGAATCGCTCCGGTCATCCCGGCGCTCGGACCCACGCCGAACCAAGCGCAGCTATCAAGCCTAGCCGCAAACGACAAGCCAGCGGAGGTCGGCCAAGGCCTACTTCCGCTGGCTCTGAAAACATTACTCGTAGCGAACGTCCAGCACCTCATACTCCCGGATTCCGCCCGGAGCCTGGACCTGCGCCACATCGCCGGCATACTTTCCGATCAGCGCGCGGGCGATCGGCGAATTGACCGATATTTTCCCGGTTTTAATGTCCGCCTCGTCCTCTCCGACGATCTGGTAGGTGACCTGATCGCCCGAATCCTGATCCTCGAGGTCAACCGTCGCACCAAAGACACAGCGGCCGTCCGCGTCCAGCAACGCCGGATCGATGATCTGGGCATTGGACAGTTTCAGCTCGACCTCCTTGATACGCCCTTCAACAAACGCCTGCCGTTCCTTGGCTGCATCATATTCGGCATTTTCCGAAAGATCGCCGTGTGAACGCGCCTCGGCAATCGCAGCAATCACGTTCGGACGCTCGACAGATTTGAGATGCTGCAGTTCGACGCGAAGTTTTTCAGCGCCGGCAATTGTCAGGGGTGTCTTGTTCATCATTGTTCACCAGAAAACAAAACCGCCGGCTCACGAGAACGTGGCGATCCGGCGGCAGAAAAAAGGAAAATAATACTAGCCGAGTCGGGCGTGCAGTGTCTGCAGCGGATAGACGACCAGCTCCCCGCGATTCTTGATCCCCACGGCGGCGGCTTCCGCCCCCCAGACCGTGGTGTACATCGTTACCCGGGCAGCCAGCCCCGAGGTCCGGATCGACCGCGAATCGTTGATCGCCTTGCGCTTCTCGTCGACCGTGTTGATGATCAGGACAACCTCGTTGTTCTTGATCATGTCGACAATGTGCGGACGACCTTCCGTCACCTTGTTGACCACGGTCACGGGAATCCCGGCCGCAGAAATCGTCGCCGCCGTACCACGCGTCGCCAGCAGGTGGAAACCCGACTCATGCAGGTCACGGGCAATCACGGCGACCTTGTCCTTGTCGGAATCCTTGACGCTCAAAAACACCTTGCCAGCGGCGGGAAGCTTGACGTTGGTCGCCATCTGGCTCTTGACGAACGCTTCTTCGAAGGTCGCCCCGACGCCCATCACCTCGCCGGTCGATTTCATTTCCGGACCAAGGATGGTGTCGACACCCGGGAATTTGTTGAACGGGAAGACTGCCTCCTTGACCGAGAAATACGGCGGAATCACTTCCTTCGTCACACCCTGACTGGCCAGGGACCTTCCAGACATGCAACGCGCAGCGACCTTCGCCAGCGGCAAACCGGTCGCCTTGGAAACGAACGGCACCGTACGCGACGCACGCGGATTAACCTCAAGGACATAGACCACGTCATTCTGGATGGCGAACTGGACGTTCATCAACCCGCAAACGTTTAACCCTTTCGCCATCAGCTTGGTCTGCCGGCGCAGTTCGTCCTGGATTTCCTTCGACAGAGAATAAGGGGGCAGCGAGCAGGCAGAGTCGCCCGAGTGGACGCCCGCCTGTTCGATGTGTTCCATGACGCCACCGATGATCACTTCCTCGCCATCGGACAGCGCGTCGACGTCGACTTCGCAGGCGTCGTTGAGGAAGCGGTCGAGCAGCACCGGCGAATCGTTCGACACCTTGACAGCCTCGCGCATGTAACGTTCAAGGTCGCGCGGCTCATGCACGATTTCCATGGCCCGGCCACCCAGCACGTACGACGGACGAACCACCAGCGGATAGCCGATTTCCTCAGCCAGACGGAGCGCATCTTCTTCGGTGCGCGCGGTGCGGTTGGGCGGCTGCTTGAGGCCGAGGTCGTGCAGCAGTTTCTGGAAACGCTCGCGGTCTTCGGCCGCATCGATCATATCCGGCGAGGTGCCGATGATCGGCACGCCATTGGCTTCGAGGTCACGCGCCAGCTTGAGCGGGGTCTGGCCGCCGAACTGGACGATAACCCCGACGGGTTTTTCGATAGCGACGATTTCCAGCACGTCTTCGAGCGTCAGCGGCTCGAAGTACAGACGATCGGACGTATCGTAGTCGGTGGACACCGTTTCCGGGTTGCAGTTGACCATGATCGTCTCATAGCCGTCCTCGCGCATCGCCAGTGCCGCATGCACACAGCAATAGTCGAATTCGATCCCCTGGCCGATGCGGTTCGGACCACCACCAAGGACCATGATCTTCTTCCTGTCGCTCGGATTCGATTCGCACTCTTCCTCGTAGGTCGAATACATGTAGGCCGTGCTCGTCGAGAATTCGGCAGCGCAGGTATCGACCCGTTTGTACACCGGACGAATGCCGAGCAAGTGGCGACGCGCACGCACTTGCGCTTCGGTTGTTTTCAACAGACGGGCCATGCGGCGATCGGAAAAACCCTTGCGCTTCAACTCGCGCAGCGTCGGCGCATTGAGATCGTTGAGCGACATGTCGTCGAGTTGCATCTCGATCTTGATGATGTCCTCAATCTGCGCAAGGAACCATGGATCGATGTGCGTCAGCTTATGCACCTCATCGAGCGTGAAGCCGTTCTCGAAGGCATCGCCGACGTACCAGATGCGTTCCGGCCCTGGTTCGCCGAGTTCCTTCTCCAGTTCCTCGCGGTCGGTAGTGCGCTGGTTCATCCCGTCAACACCGACTTCCAGGCCGCGCAGTGCCTTCTGGAACGACTCCTGGAAGGTGCGGCCGATCGCCATGACCTCGCCTACCGACTTCATCTGCGTCGTCAGGCGAGAGTCTGCCGTCGGGAATTTTTCGAAGGCGAAACGCGGGACCTTGGTCACGACGTAGTCGATTGACGGCTCGAACGACGCCGGCGTCTTGCCGCCGGTGATTTCGTTGGCCAGTTCGTCGAGCGTGTAACCCACCGCCAGCTTGGCTGCCACCTTGGCGATCGGGAAACCGGTTGCCTTGGAGGCCAGGGCCGAGGAACGCGACACCCGCGGATTCATCTCGATGACGATCATCCGGCCATCGTCCGGATTGATCGAGAACTGCACGTTCGAACCGCCCGTATCGACGCCGATTTCGCGCAGCACGGCGATCGACGCGTCGCGCATGATCTGATATTCCTTGTCAGTCAGCGTCTGCGCCGGGGCGACAGTGATCGAATCGCCGGTATGCACGCCCATCGGGTCAAGGTTCTCGATAGAACAGACGATGATGCAGTTGTCGTTCTTGTCGCGAACGACTTCCATCTCGAACTCTTTCCAGCCGATCAGCGATTCCTCGATCAGCAGTTCATGGGTCGGGCTGGCTTCGAGACCACGCTTGCAGATCTCGACGAACTCTTCCTGATTGTAGGCAATCCCGCCGCCCGAGCCGCCCATGGTGAAAGACGGACGGATGATAACCGGGAAGCCGAGCGCCGCCTGCACCTGCTGGGCCTCTTCCATGCTGTGCGCCATCGCCGATTTCGCCGACCCGAGACCGATCTTGGTCATTGCGTCCTTGAATTTCTCGCGATCCTCGGCCTTGTCGATTGCTTCCTTGCTGGCGCCGATCATCTCGACGCCATATTTTTCCAGCACGCCATGATGCGCGAGGTCGAGCGCGCAGTTAAGCGCCGTCTGCCCACCCATGGTCGGCAGAAGCGCATCGGGGCGCTCCTTCTCGATGATCTTTTCGACGACTTTCCAGTTGATCGGCTCGATATAGGTCACATCGGCCATTTCCGGGTCGGTCATGATCGTCGCCGGATTGGAATTGACCAGAATGACCTTGAAACCTTCTTCACGCAGCGCCTTGCAGGCCTGCGCCCCCGAATAGTCGAACTCGCAGGCTTGGCCGATGATGATCGGGCCCGCGCCAATGATCAGGATGCTCTTAATGTCTGTACGCTTCGGCATGAGTTACTTTCCCTCGGCCTTCCTGGCTTGCATCAACGAAATGAACCGGTCAAAGAGATAGGCGACATCGTGCGGTCCGGGGCTCGCCTCGGGGTGCCCCTGGAACGAGAAAGCCGGCACGTCGGTGCGCGCCACGCCCTGCAGCGAGCCGTCGAACAGCGACACGTGCGTCGGCCGGAGATTGGCCGGCAGCGTTTCGGCATCGACCGCGAACCCGTGGTTCTGGCTGGTGATCATTACCTGCTGCGTATCGAGATCCTTGACCGGATGGTTGGCACCGTGGTGTCCGAACTTCATCTTGACCGTGCGCGCGCCGGACGCAAGCGCCAGCAACTGATGGCCCAGACAGATACCGTAGGTCGGAACGCCCTTGGCCAGCAGTTCGCGAATGGCCTCGATCGCGTAGTCGCACGGCTCGGGATCGCCCGGTCCGTTGGACAGGAACACGCCGTCGGGGTTGTATTTGAGCACTTCTGCCGCGGAGGTCTGCGCCGGCACGACCGTCACCTTGCACCCGCGCGAGGCGAGCATCCGCAGGATATTGCGCTTGACACCGTAGTCGAAGGCAACCACGTGGAATTTCGCTTCGGTGGCAGGAACATAGCCTTTCAGCGACCATTCGCCTTCGGACCATTCATACGGCGCTTCAGCCGACACGACCCTGGCCAGATCCATTCCAGCCAGTCCCGGGAAGGCCTTTGCCTCTTCCAGCGCTTTCGCCTCGTCAACATCGACCGCCATGATGCAGCCCGCCTGTGCACCCTTTTCACGCAGGATGCGCGTCAATTTCCGCGTATCGATCCCGGCGATGGCCACCACACCGTGCTTCTTGAGGTAGTCGGGAAGCGTATCCTGCAACCGCCAGTTTTCCGCACGCAACGGCAGATCGCGGATCACCAGCCCTGCGGCGAAATTGGCACGCGACTCGAAGTCCTCGGCATTGCAGCCGACGTTGCCGATATGCGGATAGGTCAGCGTAACGATCTGACGGCAATACGAGGGATCGGTCAGAATTTCCTGATAGCCCGTAATCGCCGTATTGAATACGACCTCGCCACTGGCAATGCCAGCCGCACCGATGGCGTAACCGCGAAAAACGGTTCCATCGGCAAGCACGAGAACAGCGGGCGGAAGAGAGGGTAGCAATGACACGAAGAACTCCTGTTCCGTAGCTTAGATATGCAAAAGCGGGAGAGCGCCAGCTCTCCCGCTTAATGTATTGAATAGGCTGAAATTATATCTGAAAAGCCGGATACCGGCAATCGCAACCTACCTACGAAGAGATCACCACAAAACTCAACGCAATCCGAGAACGTCCTGCATGTCGAACAAGCCACTGCTCTTGCCGGACAGGAACCGTGCCGCACGCAAGCTTCCCAGAGCATACGGCATGCGGCTGCCGGCCTTGTGGCTGATCTCGACACGTTCGCCGGTCCCGCAATACATGACAGTATGGTCACCGACGATATCGCCGCCACGCACTGTGGCGAACCCGATCGTCGACGGATCGCGCACCCCGGTCACGCCTTCGCGGCCGTAAATGGCGCACTTCTTGAGGTCGCGACCCAGCGCGTCGGCAATCACCTCCCCCATGCGCAACGCCGTGCCCGACGGGGCATCTACCTTGAGCTTGTGATGGGCTTCGACGATCTCGATGTCGTAGCCCTCGGAAAGAATGCGGGACGCCATGTCGAGCAACTTGAAGACCACGTTCACGCCAACGCTCATGTTCGGCGCAAAAACAACCGGGATCTCCTTCGCGGCATCAACAACGGTCTGCTTGCCCTCGTCGTCGAGTCCGGTAGTCCCGATGACCATCGCCACCTTGAGGCGACGGCAGATCGCCAGGTGTTCGAGCGTTCCTTCAGGACGGGTGAAATCGATCAGACAATCGGCCTTGGCGATCCCAGCTTCGGTATCGCAGGTCACCGGAACATCGCACGGCATACCGACCAACTCCCCGGCCGGCTTTCCGATCAGCGGATTACCCGCCAGATCGATGGCGGCTACCAGCTGCGCCGCATCGTCCTTAAGGACGGTTTCAATGATCATGCGCCCCATGCGCCCGGTCGCACCCACCACTGCAATTTTCATCTTTTCCATTCAGAACCCCACGCTCTCCAACATTCTTCCGAAAAACCCTTTTTCCTCGACCGGAGGCGCCACTGTACCTTCCGGCACCGAGCCCAGATCGAGTTCACGCATCTTGTTCGTCGGCTGAGCCGAAAGATCGGCCGACTCCAGAGCTGCCACGTCGCCGCCGACGCGAACCAGACGGTCGCTCGCATCGAAGAACGTCGAGAACTTCCGCATCTCGACCTCCCCCGTGCTGCCTTTCTTCAGACGATACACGTAGTCCCAGCGATTGGCGTGGAACATGTCCATCAAAACAGGAGTACCGAGCAGAAAGCGGACCTGGTCCTTGGTCAGCCCCGGCTTGAGTTGCGACACCATGTCCTGAGTCAGCACGTTACCCTGCTGGACATCGATCTTGTACTCATTGATCGGCCGCGGCACCCATGAACACCCGCCGAGCGCCAACGACAGAAGCGCGACGCCCAGAAAGCGTGAAATTCCTGCGCGTGAGGTCAATCCGGGAAAATAATGTACGAATGGCATTAAACTTACGGCCCCGAACCCGAGTCATATGAAGCGACATATCATAACCGAAAGCACGCTTACTTACTTCGCCAAACACGTCATGAACAAATCTACCGAACTAAAGAGCATCGGACTCAAGGCCACTTTTCCGCGCATGAAAATCCTCGAGCTTTTCGACCGGGAGGAAGGAAAGCACCTGACGGCGGACGATGTCTATCGCCTGCTGCTCAGTGAAAACATGGATATCGGCCTGGCCACGGTCTACCGGGCCCTGACCCAGTTCGAACAGGCAGGTTTGCTCGAACGGCATCATTTCGAGTCAGGCAAGGCGGTATTCGAACGCAAGGCGATGCAACACCACGACCACCTGGTCTGCACCCACTGCGGCCATGTCGAAGAGTTTCACGACGAGGAAATCGAGCGGCGGCAGAAACGCATCGCCAAGGAGCGCGGGTTCAAGATTGTCGCTCACGCCATGTATCTATATGCGGAATGCATCCGCCCGGACTGCCCGCACCGCGAAAAGCAGCCTGCCGGCCCGGCGATCAGCATCGGCACCGGCACCGGCGAGTAGAAACGGAAGGCGACGCACCGCGCGACTCGACCAACGAACGCCGGAGGAAATTCAGGAGAAGCCGAGCATCTCCCGAGCATGCTGGCGCGTGATCGAGGTGATTTCCACGCCGCCGAGCATGCGTGCCACCTCCTCGACCCGACCGTCGTCGTCAAGATCGACGACCCGGCTGCGCACCTCACCATCAAGGTTCTTCTTGGAAACCTGCCACTGCCAGTTCGCCCGCGCCGCGACCTGCGCCAGGTGCGTCACGCACAAGACCTGCCGTTCCGCCCCCAACTCGCGCAACAGGCGACCGACGACCTCGGCCACGCCGCCGCCGATGCCGACGTCCACTTCGTCGAACACAAGCGTCGGAACTTTTGCCGCCTGACTGGTCACCACCTGGATGGCCAGGCTGATACGGGACAACTCGCCGCCCGAGGCAACCTTCGCAAGTGGACGGGATTCGCTCCCAGCCAGGCCCGCGATGCGGAATTCGACCTGCTCCAGCCCGTAGGCAGCACCTTCCGGAAGCGGTACCAGCGCGACGTCGAAACGCCCACCGCCCAGCGCCAGTTGCTGCATGACGCTGCTGACGTCCGCCCCGAGTTGTCGAGCCGCCTTGGCCCGTGCTGCCGACAATTTTTTCGCCAGCGATTCGTAATGTTTCCGCGATGCGATAACGCGCGCCTCCAGCGCTGCGATGTCGACTTGCTCCCCCAGGGCTGAAAGACGCTGTTGCCAACGTTGCAACTGCGCTGGCAATTCTTCCGGATCGGTACGATATTTCCGCGCGCACGACAGCACTGCCTCGATACGCCGCTCGATCTCGCCAAGGCGGTCGGGATCGAGGTCAAGGCGATCGGCGTATCGGTGGAGCGCCGACACGGCCTCTCCCAGCTCGGTTCGCGCCGAACTCAGCAATTCGGTGATTTCAGCCAGCGCCGGGTCGAACCCCGCCAGCGCATCCATTCGGCTCAACGCCCCATCCAGCAATGTTTCGCAAGCTGCTTCGTCTTCCGACAAGAGCGCCAGCGAATAACGCGCCCCGTCGACCAGGCTTGCCGCATGCGCCAGCCGCTTGTGCTCGACGTTCAGGCTAGTCCATTCCTCCGCGGAGAAACCGAGCGACTCCAGTTCGCGAACCTGCCATTCGAGTTGCTCACGCTCGCGCAGCAGTGCATCGGCGCCCTGTGAGGCGGTCTCCAGCATCTCCCGCACTGAGCGCCAAGCGCGCCAGGAGTCGGCTACCTGCCCGACCAGTTCGCCCAGTTGTGCGTGGGAATCCAGCAATTGCCGTTGTTCCTCGGGCCGCAAGAGCGATTGATGGGCATGCTGACCATGAATATCGACCAGCCGCTCGGCCACTTCGCGCACCTGCAGGAGCGTTACCGGCGAACCGTTGAGATAGGCGCGGGAGCGGCCGTTGGCGTCGAGCACCCGACGCAACAACAGACCATCGCCGACCTCCAGATCATTCTCGCGAAGCCATGCTTCGGCGGAAGAGGCATCGTCCAGAGCGAATTCGGCACACACCTCGGCGCGCTCGCACCCGGCGCGGATCAGCCCGCTGTCGGCGCGCTCGCCAAGAACGAAGGCCAGCGCATCGACGAGAATCGACTTGCCCGCCCCCGTCTCGCCGGTGAGAGTCCCGAATCCGGCAGCGAAATCGAGTTCCAGCCGGTCGACCAGAACGAAATCGCGAATCGTCAGGCGCAGCAGCATGATTCAGTACGGAATGGGTTGCCGGCTCCAGTGCAGCTTTTCGCGCAGCATGGCGAAATAACTGTAACCGGGCGGATGGAGCAAACGCACGGAAAATTCCGAGCGCCGGATGCGTACCGTATCGGCAGGCTTCAGATCGAACGTCACTTGGCCGTCGAAGTGCACCCGCGAATCGTCGGCCCGCACGATGCGGATCTCGACCACGTTGCGATCACCGACCAGTACCGGCCGGTTGGTGAGGGAATGCGGACACAAGGGCACCAGCACGATACCGGTGACCTGCGGATGCAGGATCGGGCCATTGGCCGACAACGAATAGGCGGTCGAACCGGTCGGCGTCGAAACGATCAGGCCGTCGGAACGCAGGTTGTACAGAAACTCGCCATCCACGACCAGATCGAAATCGATCAGACGGCCTATGGCTCCCTTGTCGACAACCACCTCGTTGAGCGCCAGGTTGGAGGCGATCACTTGCCCGTCGCGCACGATCTCGCCCGACAGCAGCATCCGGCTCTCGGGGGAAAACCGCCCGGCCAGCAGGTCGTCGATGCAGGTCAGCATGTCGGTACGTGCGATATCGGTCATGAACCCCAGGCGGCCCTGATTCACGCCAACCAGCGGGACGCGATATTGCGCCAGATGCCGCGCCGCATTGAGCATCGTCCCGTCGCCGCCGAGCACGATCGCCAGATCGGCCCGCTCCCCGATGGCCGCATAATCGCAGCGCTGCCAGTGGCGAGCCGTGTGCTCCTCTTCGGAAATATTTGCCGTCGCCTCTTCGACCAGAACCACAATTCTGCGCTCATGCAGGCTTTTCGCCAGCAGCGACAATGATTCCGCAATCTCACGGCTCTGGTATTTCCCGATCAGCGCAATCGTTTTCGGCGAAAACTTGCGGTCGTCAGGATGGGAAGAAGGTGCGCCATTCATGGGATCGAATTAAACCACAAAATCTTTTGCCGCCATCCCGAAGAAAATACGAATCAGATGAGTCCGGACTGTAAAGGTCACCGGTTAATTTTGTAGAATCCACCCCATGCTCGATGACCGCTCCAAAACCCTGCTCAAGACGCTGATCGAACGCTATATCGCGGAAGGCCAGCCGGTCGGCTCGCGCGCGCTGTCGAAATACTCCGGGCTCGACCTCTCGGCAGCGACGGTGCGCAACGTGATGGCCGACCTGGAAGATCTCGGCTATATCGCCAGCCCGCACACTTCGGCAGGCCGCGTACCGACACCACGCGGGTATCGCTTTTTCGTGGATAGCCTGCTTACCGTGCAACCGCTGGAAAGCGACAAGATTCATGCCATCGAGGACAAGCTGCATCCCTCACAACCGAAGGAACTGATCAGCAGTGCCTCGCGCCTGCTTTCCGGGCTTACCCATTTTGCCGGCATCGTCCTCACGCCTCGGCGCAAGTCGCAACGCATCCGGCAAATGGAGTTCGTAAGCCTGTCGGAGATGCGCATCCTGCTGATCCTGGTCACCGACGACGGCGACGTGCAGAACCGCATCCTGTTCACCGAGCGTCCCTATTCGGCATCGGAACTGGCGATCGCCACCAACCACCTGAACCAATACTTCGCCGGTCACGATTTCGATCAAATCCGCACCCGGGTGAAGGAAGACGTTCTCAGGCTTCGCGGCGACCTGCAGAACCTGATGGCGGCCGCACTGACCGCCGGTGACGAGGCGATGCGCGCCTCCGACGATCACTACGTGATTTCCGGCGAGCGCAACCTGCTGGAAGTCGAAGAGCTGTCGTCGAACATGAAGCGCCTGCGCGAGTTGTTCGACCTGTTCGAGCAACGTACGGCACTCATGCAACTCCTCGACGTTTCGCAACGCGCCGACGGCATCCAGATCTACATCGGTAACGAATCGGGCCTGGCACCGCTCGACGAATGCAGCGTGATCGCCGCCCCCTACGAAGTCGATGGACAAATCGTCGGCTCGGTCGGCGTCATCGGTCCGACCCGGATGGCCTACGAGCGGGTCATCCCGATCGTCGACATCACCGCCCGGCTGCTGTCCTCGGCACTGACCTACCAGGCAAAATCGTGATGCAACCCGCTTCCGGAACGGACAAGACCGCCGTCCTGCTGATCAACCTCGGGACGCCGGACGAACCGACGGCCCCGGCTGTCCGCCGCTATTTGCGGGAATTCCTCTCCGACCCGCGGGTCGTCGAGCTTCCCCGCATCCTGTGGTGGCCGATCCTCAACGGGATCATCCTGGCTACCCGGCCGAAAAAATCCGCGGAAAAGTACGCTGCCATCTGGACCGCCGAAGGCTCGCCGCTGAAAACCCATACGGAAAGGCAAACCAGATTGCTACGCGGCTTCCTCGGCCAATCGGGTTGTACCGTTCACGTTGATTACGCCATGCGCTATGGCCAGCCGTCGATTCCGAAGACGCTTGAGCGACTGACCGCCGAGGGATTCTCGCGCATCCTGCTGCTGCCGCTGTATCCGCAATACTCCGCGAGCACCACCGCCACGGCCTTCGACAGCGCCTTCGCCTGGGCCCGAACGATGCGAAACCAGCCGGAACTGCGCACGGTGCGCAGTTTTCCCGCCGATCCCGGCTACATCGAAGCCCTCGCCACAAGCGTCCGGCACTACTGGATGACGAACGGACACCCGGGCGACTCGTACCGGCTGCTCATGAGCTTCCACGGCATCCCGGTCAAATCGGTCAAGCAGGGCGACCCATATCGGGACGAATGTCTGACCACCGGCCGCCTGCTGGCCGAAGCGCTGAACCTCGACGAGAGCCGCGCCACCGTCTGCTTCCAGTCTCGCTTCGGTCCGGCGCAATGGTTGCAGCCGTACACTTCGGCCGTGCTTGAGGATCTCGGCCGCAAGGGCGTCCAACGTGTCGACGTCCTCTGCCCCGGCTTCCCAGCCGACTGCCTGGAGACGCTGGAGGAAATCGCCATGGAGGGGAAATCGACCTTCCTGACGGCTGGCGGCAAGGAGTACTGCTACATCCCGTGCCTGAACGAACGCGACGACTGGATTGCCGCGCTCAAGGATATCGCCCTGAAAAACCTCCAAGGCTGGTATTGAGCCGCTGAACCCTGGACTCAAGAAATACCCCACGCGATCCGTTAAGCCTTTACACGGTTTAACCGCGCTCGCGGGGAGTCATCATGATTGTCACCAGCTCATCGCTGCAACTGGAATCCAGCCACAGCCTGCAAATTCACCAGGAAACCTCGGAATCGCTGCGCTTCTGGGTGGGCAACCAGCGGCCGAATTTCGAGGGCCGGGGGAATACGCTGGCAGCGCTGGAAAACGCAGCGGAAAAGGTGATGATCTCGGATGCAGCCCGGGCCGCCCAGGCGAGTGAAAGTTCGTGTATCGAAGACTCACTCGATGCCGCCGAGAACGACCCGGCACTGAATCTGATCCGCCTGCTTGTGTCAAAGCTCACCGGCACGGATATCAGACTGTTCGACGCGGGCGATCTGCACTCGAATGCGTCGCCCCCCGCTTCCCCCTCCAACGCACAGGCATCACCAGCGGCCGAACGAGCGGGATTCGGCCTCGAATACGACTATCACGCCTCCTATACGGAGACAGAACAGACCTCCTTCGCCGCGAGTGGAACGGTCAAGACCGGCGACGGACGTGAAATCAGCTTCAACCTTTCGCTCCAGATGGCCCGCAGCTATCTCGCGCAGACCGACATCAGCCTCCGCCTCGGCGATGCCCGTCAGACCCGCGACCCCCTGGTGATCAACTTTTCGGGAACCGCCGCGCAACTGACCGACCGCCGTTTCGCCTTCGACCTCAACGCCGACGGCAACACCGACGAGCAGATCAACTTCGTCACCGGCGGCAGCGGCTTCCTCGCCTTCGATCGCAACGGCGACAGCGTGATCAACGATGGATCAGAGCTGTTCGGCGCGAAAACCGGCGACGGCTTCGCCGAACTGGCAGCCCTCGACACCGATCAAAACGGCTGGATCGACGAAAACGACGCGGCCTACGAGCAATTGTCGGTATGGACCCGGGACGGCGAAGGAAATGACGCACTGCGCTCACTCCAGCAAACGGATGTGGGCGCCATCAGCCTGGCTCGCGTCGCCACACCTTTCGCAATCAAGGATGCCGGCAACGCTCTGATGGGACAGGTTCAGACGACCGGCATCTACCTGAAGGAAAGTGGCGGGGTCGGCAGTATCCAGCAAGTGGATCTGACGGTATAAATCAGTTGTTCAGCACCCTCAGGATCTCGCGCCCGTAGGCTTCCAGCTTTTTCGCGCCAACGCCACCGATTTCAGCCAGCGAATCGAGCGAATCGGGCATTTCCCGAGCCATTTCAGCCAGGGTCGCGTCGTGGAAGACGACGTAGGCGGGCAAATTGTGCTCGCGGGCGATTCCAGCCCTCCAGGCCTTGAGCGCCTCGAAGCGCGCCAGCTCCTCGTCGTCCATCGAGAGCGTATTCGCCTTGCGCCGGGTGAGTGATGCGCCACGTCCCGCCTTGGCGGGCGGCTTGGCCGCATGGCGCAGGCGCAGGGAGACTTCGCCGCGCAAAACCGGCCGCGCACTCTCGGTCAGTTCCAGCGTGCTGAACTCGCCCTCGACGCGCAAATGCCCGAGCGCGATCAACTGGCGCAGGACGGCACGCCATTGCGCTTCGGCCAGATCCGCGCCAACGCCGAAGGTACTCAAGCGGTCGTGCCCGTATTGCGCCACCTTGTCGGTCCGCTTGCCGCGCAGCACATCGATCAGATGAACAACGCCGAAACGCTGTCCGCCGCCCTGATGGAAGCGATAAACGCAGGACAGCGCCTTGCGCGCCGCTTCGGTGGCGTCCCAGGTCTCCGGCGGATGCAGGCAGTTGTCGCAGACATTCTGCTCGGCGACGCACGGCGCGCTTTCCTCGCCAAAGTAGCCGAGCAGCCGCACCCGCCGGCAATCGTGCGCCTCGGCCAAGGCCAGCAAGGCGTCGAGCTTGCCGCGCTGGCTGCGCTTGAACGCCTCCTCGGCCGGGCTCTCGTCGATCATCCGGCGCTGATTGACCACGTCGGCCAGCCCGTAGGCCATCCAGGCGTCCGCCGGCAGACCGTCGCGTCCGGCCCGGCCGGTTTCCTGGTAATAGCTTTCGATGTTCTTCGGCAGGTCGAGATGTGCGACGAAGCGCACATCGGGCTTGTCGATGCCCATGCCGAAAGCGATCGTCGCGACCATCACGATCCCCTCCTCGCGCAGGAAGCGATCCTGATTTTCACGCCGCGACTCCGCCGCCATCCCGGCGTGGTAAGGCAACGCCGGAATTCCCTCGGCGGCCAGCCAGGCCGCCGTCTCCTCGACCTTTTTCCGCGACAGGCAATAGACGATGCCGGCATCACCCGCATGCTCCTCGCGAAGGAAACGCAGCAGTTGCCGGCGCGCGTCGCTCTTTTCCACGACCATGTAGCGGATGTTCGGCCGGTCGAAGCTGCTGACGAAGACCCGGGCTTCGTCCAGACTCAGGCGTTCGATGATGTCGATGCGCGTCAAGGCGTCGGCCGTCGCCGTCAGGGCGATGCGCGGCACGCCGGGGTAACGCTCGTGCAGGACATTGAGCGCCAGATAGTCCTCGCGGAAATCGTGCCCCCATTGACTGACGCAATGCGCCTCGTCGATGGCGAACAGGCTGAGCAGCCCGCGCTCCTGCAGCGAATCGAGTTGCGCCAGCATGCGCGGCGTCGTCAGCCGTTCCGGCGCCACGTACAGCATGACCAGACGGCCGCTCATCATTTCACGCTCGATGCGCTGCACCTCATCGAAGGTCAGGCTCGAATTGAGGAAGGCGGCATGCACGCCGGCTTCTTCCAGCGCGCCGACCTGGTCGTGCATCAGGGCGATCAGCGGGCTGACTACCACCGCCACACCGTGCCCGGCGCGATGCCTGGCGATGGCCGGAATCTGGTAGCACAGGCTCTTGCCGCCGCCGGTCGGCATCAGCACCAGCGCGTCGCCGCCGCCGGTCAGATGCGCAACGATCTCCGCCTGCGCACCACGAAAGGCGGAATAACCAAAAACGGAGTGAAGTATTTCGGCGGGCGAAACGGGAGCGAGGGTTTCCACGAAAACCGGACAGGCGAGCGAAAACGCGCGATGGTAAACCAATTCCGTTGCTGTGCCGAACATTGCCCCCGAATCACGGCAGGCCCCTGCACGACACGAGGCCGGACAGGCTTACGGCGGAGCAAGCTCCAGATCGCACGCCAGGCCGCGCCCCTGCACGGCCGGAAGTCCGGCTTTGGCCAAGGCCTTGTCGGCAACACGCAGACGTTCGAGCACCGTGGCCAGGAGCGTACTGCGAAAGCGCTCGAGAAGCTCCTCCGAAGCAAGGTCGAGCGCCGCGCTGTTGATCTCCAGGAACAGGGTCGGCTCCAGCGTCACCACCGAAGCCGCGCGCTTGTTATCGCTTGGATGCAGGTAGGCCATTTCGCCAACCACTTCCCCGGCGCCGAGCCGGCAGAGGGACTTGCCCTCGATGGAAACTTCCACGAACCCTGTCACGATGAATCCGAAGATGCGGTTGCTGTCCCCCTCACGGATCAGTGCGACTTTCTCGGCCACCTCGCGCCAGACGCTGATCCGCAAGACTTCCCACAGTTCGATTTCTTCGAAGTCCTTGAAAAATTCCATCTGCCGCAACATCTCGAAATGCCGGTCATCCTGCTGCGTGTCGTTCTCGTCATAGATCTGGTAACGCACCGTCGACAGATCCTTGGCGAACTCGGCGCCGTTGCGGTAACGGTTGTACAGATCCTTTTCCAGCGCCTTCTTCAGGATCGGATCGAGACCGGCGGGGAGATTCGGATTGAGATCGCACACCGACGGCGTGTCCATGTTGACGATCTTGTAGATCAACGCACCGTGATTCGCCGCCCGGAAAGGCAACCGTCCGGTGAGCAGCTGAAAAAGCACGACGCCGAGCGAGTAAAGGTCCGTCTTCTGGTTGAGCGGATAGTTTTTGACCTGCTCCGGCGACATGTAGGCCGGCGAGCCGACGCCCATGATGAACGTCGAATCACGGTTCATGTCCTTGTGCAGGTTCAGCGCGAGGCCGAAATCGGTGATCTTCGGGTTGTCCTCGGCGTCGATCAGGATGTTCGCCGGCTTGATGTCACGATGCACCACCCCCTGGCGGAACGCATGGTCGAGCGCCAGGCAGCACTTGAAGATGATCCCGATGGCCCGGTGCATCGGCAACAGGCGGTTGATCGCGCAAAACTGGTCCAGCACCTTGCCTTCGACATACTCCATGACGATGTAGGCCTGATCGTCTTCAACGACCGCGTCGTAGATCTTGACGATGTTCGGGTGATCGAGACGTCGTCCGACCGCCCCTTCAATCTGGAACAGCTTGCGCAAGCGCCGCGACATCACGGCGTTATCGCCGCCAAAGCGGATCAGCTTGACCGCGACCTCGCGTCCGCTGTCCGGATCGCGCGCCAGGTAGACGACCGCCGTCGCACCTTTGCCCAATACACGAATGGTTTCGTACTTGCCGATCTTTTCCATGCCGCAACCGATAGTTAAGGCCACTCAAACAACCGAGACGCGAAAGGATAACCCACGCAAAAAAAACCGACAGTTAAAAAAGCACTTGAAAACCCGAACACCGCCCCAAGCTAGGCGAAGTTTTTCGGGAGATAGCCAACCATGCAAGAGCTTGAAAAAGATACGAACCCTCAACCAGCCGCGAACAGTCCGGCTGAAAACGCAGAAACCCCGGCGGTCGATAGCACGCCGAGCCTCGAAGAAATGCTTCGCCAGGCAGAACTGAAGGTCGCCGAACATCACGACGCCTGGCTGCGCGCCAAGGCCGAAACCGAGAACGTCCGCCGCCGCGCGCAGGACGACATCGCCAAGGCATCGAAGTTTGCCATCGAGCGTTTCGCCGGCGAACTGATCGCGGTCAAGGACAGCCTGGAAGCCGGGCTGGCGGCCGAAAACCCGAGCATCGAGAGCCTGAGGTCCGGTACCGAACTGACCCTCAAGCAACTGGTGGCCGCGTTCGAGAAATCGGCATTGAAGGAGATCAACCCTGCCGGCGAGCCGTTCAACCCGAACTTCCATCAGGCGATCAGCATGATCGAGTCCGAACAGGAGGCCAACACGGTCGTCACCGTGCTGCAAAAAGGCTACCTCATCGCCGACCGGGTCCTGCGCCCCGCGCTGGTGATCGTGGCCAAACCGAAGGCTTGAAAACCCTCCCCATACCCCCAAATAGACGACAACTACCGATTAATAGCGGGGAATTCGGTGGTGGGCGAACGAAGCTCGTCACATCTCACCCCCGATTCCTCAACTGAAAGGAACTGAAATGGGCAAAATCATCGGCATCGACCTCGGCACAACCAACTCCTGCGTCGCCATCATGGAAGGCGGCAAGCCGAAGGTCATCGAAAACTCGGAAGGCGCACGTACCACCCCGTCGATCGTCGCCTACACCAACGACGGCGAAATCCTCTGCGGCGCCCCGGCCAAGCGCCAGGCAGTCACCAACCCACAGAACACGCTATTCGCCGTCAAGCGCCTGATCGGCCGCCGCTTTGAAGAGAAGGAAGTGCAGAAGGACATCTCGCTGATGCCCTTCAAGATCCTCAAGGCCGACAACGGTGACGCCTGGGTCGAGGCGCGCGGCAACAAGATCGCCCCGCCGCAGGTTTCCGCCGAAGTCCTGCGCAAGATGAAGAAGACCGCCGAAGACTATCTCGGCGAGGAAGTCACCGAAGCCGTCATCACCGTCCCTGCCTACTTCAACGACAGCCAGCGTCAGGCCACCAAGGACGCCGGCCGCATCGCCGGCCTGGAAGTCAAGCGCATCATCAACGAGCCGACCGCCGCTGCCCTCGCCTTCGGCATGGACAAGAAACAGGGCGACAAGAAAATCGCCGTGTATGACCTCGGCGGTGGCACCTTCGACATTTCGATCATCGAAATCGCCGAAATCGATGGCGAGCACCAGTTCGAAGTGCTGTCGACCAACGGCGATACCTTTCTCGGCGGCGAAGACTTCGACCAGCGCCTGATCGACTACATCATCGAAGAGTTCAAGAAGGAATCCGGCGTCGACCTGAAGAAGGACGTGCTGGCCCTGCAGCGCCTGAAGGACGCGGCGGAAAAGGCCAAGATCGAACTCTCCTCGAGCCAGCAGACCGAAATCAACCTGCCGTACATCACCGCCGACGCCTCCGGCCCGAAGCACCTGGCGCTGAAGATCACCCGCGCCAAGTTCGAGTCGCTGGTCGACGAACTGGTCGAGCGCACCATTGAGCCGTGCCGCACCGCGCTCAAGGACGCCGGCTGCAAGATCGGCGACATCGACGATGTCATCCTGGTCGGCGGCCAGAGCCGGATGCCCAAGGTGCAGGAAAAGGTCAAGGAGTTCTTCGGACAGGATCCACGCAAGGACGTCAACCCCGATGAAGCCGTGGCTGTCGGCGCGGCGATCCAGGGCGGCGTGCTGCAGGGTGAAGTCAAGGACGTGCTGCTGCTCGACGTCACCCCGCTGTCGCTCGGCATCGAAACGCTGGGCAGCGTGATGACCAAGCTGATCAAGAAGAACACCACGATCCCGACCAAAGCCTCGCAGGTCTTCTCGACCGCCGAGGACAACCAGTCGGCCGTGACCATCCACGTGCTGCAAGGCGAGCGTGAAATGGCCACCGGCAACAAGAGCCTTGGCCAGTTCAACCTGTCCGACATTCCGCCGGCCCCGCGCGGCATGCCGCAGATCGAAGTCACCTTCGACATCGACGCCAACGGCATCCTGCACGTTTCTGCCAAAGACAAGGCCACCGGAAAGGAAAACAAGATCACCATCAAGGCCAACTCCGGTCTCTCCGAGGAGGAAATCCAGCAGATGGTGCAGGACGCCGAGGCCCATGCCGAGGACGACAAGAAGGCGCACGAACTGGCCGATGCCCGCAACCAGTGCGACACCATGATCCACATGGTCAAGAAGTCGCTGAACGAGTACGGCAAGGAACTCTCGGACGAGGAAAAAGGCAAGATCGAAGCGGCGATCAAGGAAGCCGAGGATTCGATCCGCGGCAACGACATCGACGAGATCAAGCAGAAGAGCGAAGCCCTCGGTACGGCCGCCCAGAAGCTCGGCGAGAAGATGTATGCCAAGCAGCAGGCCGAAGCGGGTGCGGCGGGTGACGCCGGCGGTGCTGAAGCCGGCGGTGCTGAAGCCGGAGCGGCCGGTGGCGCCAAGAAGGACGACAGCGACGTCGTGGATGCCGAGTACACTGAAGTCAAGGACAAGAAGTAAGCCTTGCCAGTCGTCGCGGGCGAGGAGCGTATAATCGCGCCCTCGCCCATTTGCTTTACCTCACCCGGCATTCCACCCCATGGCTAAACGCGATTTTTATGACGTTCTCGGCGTCAACCGTGACGCATCCGACGATGAAATAAAGAAGGCCTACCGCAAGCTGGCCATGAAGTACCACCCGGACCGCAATCCGGACAACCCCAAGGCTGAGGAACACTTCAAGGAAGCCAAGGAAGCCTACGAAATCCTTTCCGACGGGCAGAAGCGCGCCGCGTACGACCAGTACGGTCACGCCGGCGTCGATCCGCAGGCCGGCATGGGCGGCGGTTTTGGCGGCTTCGGCGGCGCGGGCGGCTTTTCCGATGCCTTTGGCGGGATCTTCGACGAGATTTTCGGCGGTGGCGGTGGTGCCCGCGGCGGACGTTCAAACGTTTATCGCGGCGCCGACCTCCGCTACAACCTCGAAATCACCCTGGAACAGGCTGCCTTCGGGACGGAAACCAAGATCCGCATCCCGACCATGGAGGTTTGCGACTCGTGCAAGGGCAGCGGCGCCAAGGCTGGCACCCAGCCGAAAACCTGTCCAACCTGCCAGGGCAGCGGTCAGGTACGGTTGCAACAGGGTTTCTTCTCGATTCAGCAAACCTGCCCGAAGTGCCACGGCACCGGCAAGTTCATCGCCGACCCCTGCGGCAGCTGCCATGGCGCCGGCCGCGTCAAGCAGCACAAGACGCTGGCAGTAAAGATCCCCGCCGGCGTCGACGAGGGCGATCGCATCCGGTTGTCGGGCGAAGGGGAGCATGGCGTCAATGGCGGCCCGTCCGGCGACCTGTACGTCCAGATTCACCTGAAGCAGCACGCTGTCTTCCAGCGTGACGGCAACGACCTGCACTGCGAAATGCCGATCAGCTTCACGACCGCAGCGCTCGGAGGAGAAATCGAGATTCCCACGCTCGACGGTGCCGCCAATCTGAAGATTCCGGGAGAAACCCAGTCGGGCAAGGTTTTCCGCCTGCGCGGCAAAGGCATCAAGGGTGTTCGCAGCCACGCGCACGGCGACCTGCTCTGCCACGTCGTCGTCGAGACGCCGGTCAACCTGACCGACCGTCAGAAGGAACTGCTCCGCGAACTGGAAGAATCCAGCAGTGTTGACGCCGAACGCCACAACCCGCGCGCCAAGTCGTGGATGGACAAGGTCAAGGAGTTCTTCGCCGGCTGAACACGGACATTCGTCGTTTTCAGCAAAGAGGCCTGACGGGGCAACCCGTCAGGCCTCTTTTTTTGAAGCAGGAAAAAAGCCAAGCCCGAGACTAAGCCCGACGCCAGGTCGTTCCCTGTGAACCATCCTCCAGCACGATCCCCGCCGCAGTCAGTTCGCTGCGGATACGGTCCGCCTCCTGGAAATTCTTCGCTTTCTTGGCAGCAACCCGCGCAGCGATCAGGGCTTCGATCGCTTCGACCGAATACGCTTCCGAATCCCCCTCGCCCGCCGGTGTCGCCTGCAGGAATTCCTGCGGGCTGCGCTTGAGCAACCCCATCAAGCCGCCCAACGCTCGCAACTGCCCGGCCAGTGCCGGTGATTTGGTGCGATTCACTTCGGCGGCCAGATCGAACAGCACCGCGCAAGCCTCCGGCGTGTTGAAATCGTCGTTCATCGCCTCGCGGAAACGAATCGCGTGCGGCTCGTTCCAATCGACTGACACATCCGCGGCCTCAACGGCCTTCAGCGCCGTATACAGCCGCGACAAGGCCTGACGCGCATCGTCGAGATGCTTGTCGGAATAGTTGAGCGGGCTTCGGTAGTGCGCACGCAGGATGAAGAAGCGAACGACCTCGGCATCGTATTTCTTCAGTACCTCGCGGATGGTGAAGAAATTACCGAGCGACTTGGACATCTTTTCGTCATCGACACGCACGAAGCCGTTGTGCATCCAGTAATTGACGAACTGGCACTTATGCGCACCTTCGGACTGGGCGATCTCGTTCTCGTGATGCGGGAACTGCAGATCCTGACCGCCGCCGTGGATGTCGAACTGCCTGCCGAGAAGATCCGAACTCATCGCCGAGCACTCGATATGCCAGCCCGGCCGCCCGTTGCCCCACGGAGACTCCCAGAACGGCTCGCCTTCCTTGGCATGCTTCCACAGCACGAAATCGAGCGGGTCCTGCTTGGCCTGATCGACATCGACCCGCTCGCCGGCGCGCAGGTCATCAAGCGACTTGCCGGACAACTTGCCGTAGCCGGGAAATTTTCGCACCGAGAAATTGACGTCGCCGTCGTCGGCCTTGTACGCCAGACCGTTCTTTTCGAGCTGGCCGATCAGGTTGAGCATCTGCGGCACGTACTCGGTCGCGCGCGGCTCGAAATCGGGCTTTTCCACGCCCAGCGCCGCCGAGTCTTCGTCCATGAAGCTGATGAAGCGGTTGGTCAGCTCGCCGATCGTCTCATTGTTTTCCAGCGCACGCTTGATGATCTTGTCGTCGATGTCGGTGATGTTACGCACGTAGGTGACATCGAAACCACTGGCACGCAGCCAGCGCTGGACCATGTCGAAGATGACCAGCACGCGGGCATGTCCCAGGTGGCAATAGTCATAGACGGTCATCCCGCACACGTACATGCGGACCTTGCCGGGTTCGATCGGGACGAACTCCTGTTTTTCCCGGGACAAGGTGTTGTAGATTTTCAGCATTTTCTGGCTCGCAAAAGAAGCTCCGCCGCGGCGCGGAGGACGAAGGAATGTTTTGGTTTCGATGCCGCTTCTTGATAGAATCAGCGGGTTTTTATCAACGCGAAAAGTATAGCATAGCGATGCCCTCGATCTTCCAGAAGCCTTTGCTGGCGCGCCTTTCAGCCTACGTCGTCGGTGTCGGGCTGTCCCTTTCGATCAGTCTTGCGGGCGCACAAACGCTCCCCGATGTCCAGCGCCTGATGAAACAGGGGCAGACTCCGCAGGCGCTCGAAAAAGTCGACGCTTATATCGCCAGCAAGCCGAAAGACGCCCAGGGCCGCTTTCTGAAGGGGCTGATCCTCACTGAAATGGGACGAACCGCCGAGGCGATCACGGTATTCACCCGGTTGTCCGAAGACTTCCCGGAACTCCCCGAGCCGTACAACAACCTCGCCGTGCTCTACGCACAGCAGAAGCAGTACGACAAGGCGCGTACGGCGCTTGAGATGGCGATTCGCACCCACCCGAGCTACGCGATCGCGCATGAGAACCTCGGCGATGTCTATGCCAAGCTGGCCAGCCAGGCTTACGACAAGGCCTTGCAACTCGACTCGTCGAACAAGGCGACCCAGGACAAGCTGTCGATGATCAAGGATCTGATCAGCGTGGCGCCCGCTGCAAAATCAGCCGCGGCCACCCCGAAGGCCGAAGGCGAACCGAAAAAACCGGTCGCACCCACCTCCCCCCCGGCACCTGCCACTAAAAATGAAACGACAGCACCGCCCCCGACAGCGGCCGTAGTCGCCCCCGTGGCAACGGTGAACAAACCTGACGAAAAACCGCTGCAAGCAGCGCCCGCAAAGCCTGCCGAAACGAAGACCGTCGATTCCGGGGCGCAATCCGCGGCCATTGAAGACGAGATCGCGAAGGTTGTGGAGAATTGGGCCAACGCCTGGTCGCGCAAGGACGTCAAGACCTACTTGTCCTTCTACGCCAAGGATTTCCAGCCCCCCAGAGGAATGTCGCGCAAGGACTGGGAAGCAGAACGCCGGCAGCGAATCGACAAGCCGGGAAAACTGCAGGTCGATGTGGAGAACATCAAGGTCACGATCTCAGGCAATACTGCAACCGTGCGCTTTCACCAGAATTACACATCCGCATCCCTCAAGTCGTCGACCGGCAAGACGCTGGTGTTTGTCCGGTCGGGTAACAACAAATGGCTGATCCAGCAGGAACGCGTGGGTTGATTCAGCGAACGGCCATAGCACTGACGCTCGTCGCTGCCTGCCTTCCTGCGCCGCTGGCGTCGGCGCTGTCGAACAGCCGCACGCCGCCAGTCACCTATTCGGATTCGGGCCCGGAGGCCCAGTTGTTCAAGGTTCTCGACGAAATCGAGAACAACCGTCTGGACAACGCGTTGGCGCACACCGAGGTCTTGCTGCGCCAATACCCGAATTTCCGTCTCGCGCATTTGATCAAGGGGGACTTGCTGCTGGCCCGCAGCATGCCACTGGCGACGTTCGGCAATGCGCAGAACGCACCGCAGCAATCGCTCAGTGATCTGCGCGAAGAGATCGTCGCCCGACTGAATGCCAATCGCGACCGCCCGGCGGCGAACGACCATGTCCCTCGCTATCTCCTGCAGATGCGCCCCGATCAGAAGCATGCCATCGTGGTCGACACACAAAAGTCGCGCCTTTACCTGTACCAGAACGACACGAGCGCCGGCGGCCGCCCGCGCTTCGTCGCGGACTATTACATCACCCAGGGCAAACTCGGCGCAGAAAAGCAGCGCGAGGGTGACAAGAAAACCCCCGTTGGCGTTTATCACGTCACATCGAGCATCGATCCGAAGAAAGTCGGCGTTTTCTACGGCACCGGCGCCTTCCCGATCAACTATCCCAATGAATGGGACAAGCGTCTGGGACGCAACGGGCACGGGATCTGGCTGCACGGCACGCCGCCGGACACCTATTCCCGGCCTCCCAAGGCGTCGGATGGCTGCGTCGTTCTCGCCAACGCGGACCTCGATGCGTTGGCGAAGAATCTGCAGATCGGACTCACCCCCGTCATCATCAGCAACTCGATCGAGTGGCTGTCGCTCGATGACTGGCGGAATGAGCGTGCTGCACTCAACAAGACGATCGAGGCATGGCGGTCCGACTGGGAAAGCGGCGATACCAACCGGTACCTGAGGCATTACTCCCGGAATTTTTCGACGGGGAAACAGACGCTCGAGCAGTTCGCCCAGCAGAAGCGCCAGGTCGGCGCCGGCAAGGACTGGATCAAGGTCAAGCTCTCGAATGTCTCGATGTTCCGTGACCCCGGCAAGGACGAAGTGATCGTCGTCACGTTCGAGCAGGACTACCGGAGCAACAACCTGAACAACCAGATGAAGAAACGCCAGTACTGGATCCGCGAGGACGGGAACTGGAAGATCATTTTCGAAGGAAGTGCCTGATGAAATCACTCTTCGCCGTCGCCGCCCTGGCGATCTCCGCCACCGTCACCGCGGCGCCAAGCGTCGAAATGCAGACCAGCCTTGGCCGGATGGTCATTGAACTGAATGCGGAAAAAGCGCCCGGGACGGTCGACAATTTCCTCAAGTACGCCAAGGAAGGCCACTACGACGGCACGATCTTCCACCGCGTCATCGAAGGCTTCATGATCCAGGGCGGTGGGTTCACTGCCGGCATGGACGAGAAAAAGACCGGCAAGCCGATCCAGAACGAGGCAAAGAACGGCTTGAAGAACCAGCGCGGCACCATCGCCATGGCCCGCCGCCCCGATCCGCATTCGGCCACGGCTCAATTTTTCATCAACCACAAGGACAACAACAGCCTCGACTACCCCGGTCACGATGGCTGGGGCTACGCCGTCTTCGGCAAGGTCACCCAGGGCCTCGATGTCGTCGACAAGATCGCCAAGGTGCCGACCGGCAACCGCGGCATGCACCAGAACGTACCGGTGGAACCGGTCGTCATCCAGTCCGTCAAAGTCCTCTCCGACAAATAGCAAGGAAACCTCATGATCAAGCTGCACACCAATTTCGGCGTCATCGCCCTCGAACTCGACGCCGAAAAGGCCCCGGAAACCGCGAAGAACTTCATCGACTACGTTGAAGCCGGCCACTACGACAACACGATTTTCCACCGCGTCATCGAAGGCTTCATGATTCAGGGCGGCGGCTTCGAGCCGGGAATGAAGCAGAAGCCCTGCAAGGCGCCGATCAAGAACGAGGCCGACAACGGCCTGAAGAACGACGCCTACACTATCGCCATGGCCCGGACGGGAGACCCGCACTCGGCGACCGCCCAGTTCTTCATCAACGTCGCCGACAACGAGTTCCTGAACTTCAAGATGCCCAACGGCAACGGCTGGGGCTACTGCGTTTTCGGCAAGGTTGTCGAAGGCACCGACGTGGTCGACAAGATCAAGGGCGTCAAGACCGGCAATGCCGGCTTCCATCAGGACGTTCCGAAGGAAGACGTGATCATCCAGCGCGCAGAAATCTGCTGATCGCTGCGCAGGTCCGAACGCACCGTGCTCCATTTCCTTTCGGACCTGCACCTCTCGCCCGGCGCGCCGGACATCACCCGCATCTTCCTCGACTACCTCGCGGGTGAAGCGCGCCAGGCCAAGTGGATTTTCATCCTTGGCGACCTCTTCGAAGCCTGGCCGGGCGACGATGCCATCGAGGCGCCCGATGACCCCGATGCCCCGGACAGCCATTTCGCAGGAGAAATCGTTGCGGCACTAAGGACGCTCTCGAAGAGCGGTACGCGTGTATCTGTCATGCGCGGCAACCGCGATTTCCTGCTTGGCCACGAGTTTGCCGAGAAAGCCGGGGCCGAACTTCTTCCCGACCCCTGCCTGGTCTCGCTACCTTCACGACCGCTGGTGCTGAGCCACGGCGACCTACTTTGCACCGATGACAGCGCCTACCAGGCCTTCCGCACCCAGGTTCGCTCGCCGGAATGGCAGGCGACCTTCCTTGCCCGACCACTGAGAGAACGGAAGGCGATAGCCAGCGCTCTGCGCGAGCAGAGCGAAGCATCGAAACGCGGCAAAGCGATGCAGGCGATGGATGTCTCGCCGGCCGCCACTGACGATCTTCTGCGCCAGAACAATTACGCCACACTGATTCACGGGCACACGCACCGACCGGCCCGGCACGACCACATCGTCGACGGCGTGCATGTGGAACGCTGGGTACTCGCCGACTGGCACGATGGCTACGGCGAATACCTCCTGCTCGACGGCGACCGACTGTCGCGGCGCGAACTCCATTAGGCTTCACAGCAACGCGAAGTGGCGCACCAGCGCCGCTGAGAGGCGATGGTAGAATCTCGCATCCATCCCCCAACCTTACGCCTCTCAGCCCATGACTACGCTCGACCTGCACTACCCGGACTACCTGACCGACGCCGAAATCGACCGCAACGTCTCGGTTGCACTGACCGAAGACGTCAACAGCGGCGACCTCACCGCGCAACTCGTCCCCGCCGGCGTCATTACCCGGGCCAACGTCGTATCCCGGGAGAATGCCGTCTTGTGCGGAGCGGCATGGTTCGAGCGCTGTTTCAAGAAGCTGGACGCTTCGATCACCCTTGCCTGGCAAGCCAGGGACGGCGAACGTCTCGCTCCCAACCAGGTCGTTTGCCAACTTGAAGGCCCGGCGCGATCGTTGCTAACCGGCGAGCGCACGGCGCTGAACTTCCTGCAAATGCTCTCCGGTGTCGCGACCAAGGCCCGACAGTACGCTGACGCCGTCGCCGGCACCCGGGCGCAGGTCGTCGATACGCGCAAGACCCTGCCGGGGCTGCGTCTTGCCCAGAAATACGCCGTACTGTGCGGCGGCGGCGGGAACCACCGGATCGGCCTCTACGACGCCATCCTCGTCAAGGAAAACCATATCCTCGCCGCCGGCAGCATCTCCGCCGCCGTAGCCGCGGCCCAGGACGTGGCGAAACGCTCCGGGCACTGCAAGTTCATCCAGGTCGAAGTCGAGAATCTCGACGAGTTGCAGCAAGCACTCGACGCCGGCGCGAAGATGGTCCTGCTCGACAACATGACGCTGGACCAAATGCGCGAAGCCGTTAGCATCGCTGCCGGAAACGCCATCCTCGAAGCCTCGGGCAACGTCACCCTCGAAACGGTACGTTCGATCGCCGAAACCGGCGTTGACCGGATTTCGGTCGGCAGCCTGACCAAGGACGTGCGTGCGCTGGATCTGTCGATGCGTTTCCAGGGGTAAATATGCCGGAACACTGACGGAATCGGCGGGGAGTCTCTATAATCCTCCTGTCACAGGCATTTCCGGCCGCTCTTCAGAAAAAGAAAGGTTACGCCATGCTGTTCGCGCTGTTCTACGTGGTAGCAATCAGCATTCTTGTCCTGCACTTCACCGGTTTTCTCGCCCGCCACAACTTGGAGTGGCTCATTCTGGTGCTGGCGGTTCTGGTGTTCCCGGCGGTCATTTATCTCTGACCCGCACATGCAAAGGGCACCTTCACGGTGCCCTTTGCATTTTTCGCTCAGTCGCAGTAACAGGCGCGAATTACTGTTTTTCCACATTCAACGTGATGATCCCCTTGACGGCCTCGACGTCGACGTCGATGACCTCGACACGTTGCGGCAGATCCTCGATCCCCACCATCGCAGCCGGACGCTCCGGCCGCAGCCCCAGCGCCTCGACGATCGTTTCCTCGAACTTGGCTGGCAACGCCGTTTCCAGCACCAGCGTCGGCATATCCTTGGCGCGATGTTCGAGCGCCACCTTCAAGCCATCGGCGGTATGCGTGTCGATCATCACGCCGTAGTTCTCGTAGGCATTACGAATCGTCGCCAGCCGGTCGGCGTGCAGGCTCTTGCCCGATACGAAGCCGAATTTCGGCAGATCGGCGAAATACGGCGTAACCGAAAGATCGAAACTGCCGCCCGCATCGACCTTGCTCCACAGTTCGCGCACCACAGCCGGATCGCGCCCGACCAGATCGAAGACGAAGCGTTCGAAGTTCGACGCCTTGGAAATGTCCATCGACGGACTGCTCGTCGTCCAGGTATCGGCCGTGCCGCGCGGACGATAAATGCCGGTACGGAAGAACTCGTCGAGGACGTCGTTTTCGTTGGTCGCCAGCACCAGACGACCGATCGGCAGGCCCATCATGCGTGCGATGTGCCCGGCGCAGATGTTGCCGAAATTGCCTGAGGGAACGGAAAAGGCAATCTGCTCGTCGTTCGTTTTCGTGCCGGCGAAATAGCCCTTGAAGTAGTAGATCACCTGCGCCGCGACGCGCGCCCAGTTGATCGAATTGACCGCCCCGATCTTGTAGCGCGCCTTGAATTCGTGGTCGTTGGAGACGGCCTTGACGATATCCTGCGCGTCGTCGAACATGCCGCGCACGGCGATGTTGAAGATGTTCGCGTCCTGCAGCGAGTACATCTGCGCGCGCTGGAAGGCACTCATCCGCCCGTGCGGAGAGAGCATGAACACGCGTACGCCGTGCTTGCCGCGCATGGCGTACTCGGCCGCCGAACCGGTATCGCCGGAGGTAGCGCCGAGGATGTTGATCTCCTCGCCCTTCTTTTCCAGCACATACTCGAACAGGTTGCCGAGTAGTTGCATGGCCATGTCCTTGAAGGCCAGCGTCGGCCCGTTCGACAGTTCAAGCAACCCCAGGCCCGGCTCCAGCCAGCGCACCGGGGTGATCTCCTGCGCCTTTCCGGCATCGCGCCCGTTGCAGTACACCTCTGCGGTGTACGTCTTGTCGACCAGCACCTTCAGGTCCGCCGGCGGGATGTCATCGACGAATTTCGAGAGAACGGCAAACGCCAACTCGGCATACGAATACCCGCGCCATTGATCGAGTTCGGCACGCGTCACTTGCGGATATTCTTCGGGCAGGTAGAGCCCGCCATCGGGAGCCAGGCCCCCGAGGAGAATTTCGGTGAAGGACTTTTTCTGCGACTGGCGAGCGTCGCCCCGTGTGGATATGTAGCGCATGGAGGACCGATGGAGATTAACGACAGAAAAGAAGAGTGCGCGAGTTTACCACGCCCCTTCTCTCACCCTCGCCCTATTCCCTCCGAGGCAGGATCACCCTGCCACAACGCGGGCCTTTCCCGCCCGCTTGGCGTCATAGGTCGCCGCGTCGGCCCGCTCAAGGGCATCATCCAGCGATTCCGAGCCATCGTGGCCGACTACGCCGGCACTGAAAGTCATTGACAGGTCCAGTTCGGGAATCGCCAGTGACGAGAAGGCAGCAAGGAAGCGCCTGACCGCCGTACACGCGTCTGCGACCGTCGTATCGGGTAGCAGCATGACGAATTCCTCACCACCGAAGCGGCATAGAACGTCAGAGGGGCGCATCGTCGCCTGCAGCACGCTGACGAAATGCGCAAGCGCCCTGTCACCCGCGAGATGGCCGTGGCAATCGTTAAGCATTTTGAAATCGTCGAGATCGATCATGACCAAGGCCAGATGGCCGCCACGACGGCGAACACGAGCCACCTCGGCGGCATAGGCCCGCTCGAAGCCGCGCCGGTTCAGGGCGCCGGTCAGGGGATCGGTGAATGCCGCGCTTCTGGCTTCCTCCAGAGCGGCCTCCAGTTCGGCAATACGCATCTCCGCCGCCAGCAGTTCCAGCATCCCTGCCTCGCGCACGACCTCCTCGGCCAGACCGACCAGTCGTTGCGGTGCTGCGGTCGTCACTGCGTCGGGGCTGACGGGACACGGACGGCCCGCCACCGAAACAACGGAACGACGATGCAGACGGCGCGATGCCGGCCGGTTCGACTGTAACAACGACATGGAGTTGCGACTCATATTTCCCCGCTCTTCGACGGCCCGGAAAACCCGGTTCAAATTAGTGAACGAGTTATCGGAAAACGCGGGAAATACTTTAGGTGTTTTTTAGAAAAACACCCTATCTATATGTTTATATTATGAATTTTACTTCCGTTACGCCGTCATGACAAACAGCGGAGAGCATCCCGGCTCCCGCCGGGATGCAGAACCTTCACCGCTTAGCTTCCTTCGCTGCGCTGGGCGCGACGACGTTCGTGTTCGGAGAGGAAACGCTTGCGAATACGGAGGCTCTTCGGCGTGATTTCGACGAGTTCATCGTCGTCGATGAATTCGACGGCGGATTCGAGCGTGAGTTGAACCGGCGTTATCAGGCGCACAGCCTCGTCAGTGCCGGATGCCCGAACGTTGGTCAGCTGCTTGCCCTTGATCGGATTGACAACCAGGTCGTTCTCGCGCGAATGGATGCCGATGACCATGCCTTCGTAGAGGCGATCGCCGGGAACCACGAACATGCGGCCGCGATCCTGCAGTTTCCACAGCGCGTAGGCCACGGCTTCGCCGTGTTCCGCCGAAATCAGCACACCGTTGCGGCGACCGGGGATGTCGCCCTTGACCGGGGCGTAGTCGTCAAAGACGTGGCTCATCAGGCCGGTACCGCGGGTCAGGTTCATGAACTCACCCTGGAAGCCGATCAGCCCGCGCGCCGGCACGCGGTATTCGAGACGGACCCGCCCGCGCCCATCGGAGGCCATGTCGACCAGGTCGCCCTTGCGATAACCCAGCGCTTCCATGACGCCGCCCTGGTGCGACTCCTCGACGTCGAGCGTGAGCATTTCGTACGGCTCGCACTGCTCGCCGTCGATGGTCTTGAAAATGACCTTCGGCCGACCGACCGCCAGTTCATAACCTTCACGACGCATCGTTTCCAGCAAAATCGTCAGGTGCAGTTCGCCGCGCCCCGAAACAAGGAAGGAATCGGTATCGGAGGTATCCTCGACGCGCAGCGCCATGTTGGTCAGCAACTCCTTGTGCAGACGCTCGCGGATCTGACGACTGGTGACGAACTTGCCTTCGGTGCCGGCATACGGCGACTGGTTGACCATGAAAGTCATGTTCAGCGTCGGCTCGTCGATCTTGAGCATCGGCAACGCCTCGGGCGACGCGGTATCGGTAATCGTGCAGCCGATCGACAGTTCCTCGATGCCGGTGACCAGCACGATGTCGCCGGCGACAGCCTCTTCCATCGGCACGCGCTCAAGACCACGGAAACCGAGAACCTGATTCACCTTGGCATTCTTGGGAGCGCCATGTTCGAATTTTCCGTCGGCATCGGGCTGCCCGTACATCACCGTGATCTGCTGCGCCGGTTTCAGCTTGCCACGCTGGATGCGGCCGATACCGATGCGCCCGACATAGGAGGAGTAATCGAGCGCGGCGATCTGCAACTGCAGCGGCCCTTCGACATTGTCCGCCTCGGGGGCCGGCACGTATTTCAGGATCGCCTCGAACATCGGACGCATATCGGCTCCGGGATTCTTCAGGTCGGTCGTCGCGTAACCGTTGATCGCTGAGGCGTAGATCACTGGAAAATCGAGTTGCTCATCCGTTGCGCCGAGCTTGTCGAACAGGTCGAAGGTGTGATCGACGACCCAGTCGGGACGCGAGCCATCGCGGTCGATCTTGTTGACCACGACGATCGGCTTCAAGCCCAGCGCCAGCGCCTTCTTGGTCACGAAGCGCGTCTGCGGCATCGGCCCCTCCACCGCATCGACCAGCAGCAGCACGCCATCGACCATGCCCAGAACCCGCTCGACCTCGCCGCCGAAGTCCGCGTGTCCCGGCGTATCGACGATGTTGATATGCACGCCTTCGTAATCGACTGCCAGGTTCTTGGCGAGAATGGTGATGCCACGTTCCTTTTCGAGGTCATTCGAATCCATGACCCGTTCGGCGACGTGCTGGTGCGCAGCGAAGGTGCCGGCCTGCTGCAGCAGCTTGTCGACGAGGGTGGTCTTGCCGTGGTCGACGTGGGCAATGATGGCGATGTTGCGGACAGAACGGGACATGGAGTGGTAACTCGTTGAAAAAGGCCAGGATTCTACCACATCCCGACGCACCCCGGCGCCCGGCCCGAGGCGCAAAAAGCGTGATTTTCCCGAAACTAATGGAGCCCATTGCAAAAGATCCATCCGTGTAACGAGGACGTAATCAGAACTGCACATACTGCTGCAATAAAAATTCAAAATGCATCAACCCGGGACTGAAAATCGACATGCTCACCAAAACCACCTTCGGCAAATACACCGGTCTGCTCCTGGCGATCGTCCTCTTTCTGGTGATTGACATCGGCGTTCTTGCTTTCAACATTGTCGCGTCGCACGAGATCGAGCAGGACGCCTCCGAAATCAACATCGCCGGCGAACTGCGCATGGTGTCGCAGCAGCTCGCCAAATCGACGCTGACGCTGGAGGACGAGGTTCGCAGCGGCCTGCAGACACAAACCAGCCTGGCGCAGATTCTCGAATCCAGCGACGAATTCGACGAAGCACTGACCGCACTGGAACAGTCGAACCAAGGCTTTTTCGCCGGACTGCTCGGCGACAACGACGCTCACGAGGAACGCAACCGGCTGCTGAAGGAACTGGCCGTCGAATGGCGTCCGCTGGGCGACGAAGTCAGGAAAATTCTGGAGAAGAAAGACAACCTGACGGTCGAGAACATCCAGCCCGTCTCGACCAAGTCCGTCGCCCGCAACCTGAAGCTGCTACAGCTCTCGGACGACCTCACCCAGCAGATGGAAGACATCTCCCGCGGCAAGACGACGGATATCCGCCGGATCCAGCTCATTGCCATCACGCTCGCTACGCTCAACTTCATCTTCATCGTCTTCAAGTTCATCCGTCAGCTCAACGCGAGCGACCGCCGTGCCGAAGCAGCACGCAAGGAAACGCAGAACATCCTCGAGACGGTGCATCAGGGGCTTTTCCTGCTGAGTGCCGATGGGCAAATCGGCGATCAGCACTCTGCCTCGCTCGAACGACTCTTCGGCCGCCCGATCCCGCCGCGAGCGTGTTTCCTCGACGATGTATTGGGCCCGATCCTCGGCAAGGCCGATATGCGTGACACGGCGACCAGTTACCTCTCGATGCTGTTCGACAGGAAAGTGAAACCGGGGCTGCTGGCAAAACTCAATCCGCTGACCGACATCGAAGTCAGCACGCCGAACGATCCGCACCAGAAAACGAAGTACCTGAGCTTCGCCTTTGAGCAGGTCAAAAGCGGGAAGGAGGTCGACGCGCTGCTGGTATCGGTAATCGACGTGACGCAGGAAGTCCTGCTGCAACGTGAGTTGACCGGCGCCGAAGCACGGGCAAAAACGGAAATCGAACTTCTGCTCGGCGTGATCGATCAGGAGCCGGCGCTGGTACAGAGGTTCATCGCCGACGCGAAGACGCGCATCGAGCAGATCAACAACGAATTGCAGAACGTACGCCCGGATGCTGCCTCCTACGCCCGCGCTGTGAACTACGTAGCCCGCAATGTCCATGCCATCAAGGGCGAGGCCGCAATGCTGAGCATGGGCGCCATCGAGAACCATGCGCACGAACTGGAAGACAGGCTGACCGCACTGCGAGAAAACAAATCACTCATCGGTCAAGATTTCATCGCGATCGCCGTCGGGGTCAATGAGTTGCTCGAACGCATCGACCGGGTCCAATCCGTCATCAGCAGGGCTGCCCGCTTTGCAACCGCATCGCCCGCAAGCACGGGGGAAACACCCGCAACCGTAACTGATGCGTTGACACCCGCCGTCGACGCACTCAGGCAATTCGGTATCCGGATCGCCAACGATCTGGGCAAGGAAGTATTCTTCGAAGTCGACTTCCCGCCACTCAAGACCGTACCAGAGCAGCTACTGCAAATCTGCCAGGAAGTTCTGCCGCAACTGATCCGCAACGCCGTCGTACACGGCATAGAGGATCGCCAGGTACGCGAACAGCAGGGCAAGGAGCCGGTCGGCAACGTGCTCGTGCGCATCGAAATCGAAGGAGCCTCCGGCTACCGCGTCCGCGTTCGCGACGACGGCGCCGGAATCTCGCTGCCCGCCTTGCGTCGCCGGGCGATTGACTCCGGCCGCTATTCCGAACTGGACGTGCAGCAAATGGGCGACCATCAGGTCGTCTCGATGCTCTTCGAACCGGGTTTCTCGACAGTTGACGAAGCGCATCTGCACGCCGGCCGTGGCGACGGTATGGCCGTGGTGCGTGAAGCAGTCGCCCGTATCGGTGCCCGGCTGCGCGTTCTGTCGACCGCCAGTTCGTTCACCGAATTCGTCATCTACAAGCCGGCATGAGCGCGATGGCCTCCATCTCCCATCGCCTGCTGATCGTCGACGATTCGATGGTCGTCCGCCACCGCATCATGCGCCTGTGCTCCGAAGTCAGGTTGCAGAACATCGCCATCGTCGGCCAGGCTTCGAACGGCGCGCAGGCGCTGACGCTGGCGCGTGAAACCTCGCCGACGCTCGTCACCATGGACCTGACGATGCCCGAACTGGACGGAGAGGAATGCATCGGAGAGCTCTCTGAAATGCTTCCCGACGCGAGGATCCTCGTCGTTTCGGCCCTGTCCGACAAGGTCACGGCGCTACGCGCGGTCAGCCGCGGCGCACACGGCTTCATCCACAAACCGTTCCGCGACGAGGAGATCGTGAACGCGCTGATCGAACTCACGGACGAGTGATAATGTCATCCGAACTGCATGCCAAGGACATCGAAACGCTGGCCAAGGCGGTCACCGAGTACTTCGAAATCACCACAGGCAACAAGGCGCAGGTGCGCTCCGCCTGGCTGCTCGAACAGGAAGAGCCGGTTCTGCGCGAAGACTTCAACGGTCTGATCGAAATCAGTGGCGGCTACAGAGGCAGCCTCTGCTTTTCCGCGCCCAGACGATTGCTCGACTTCATCCTGCTTGCCGTCGGCGACAGCGATTACTCCGAAGCCAAATATCTCGACATCGTCGGCGAAGTCGCGAATACGCTTTCGGGACGCACCCGAGACCATTTCGGCGAGACACTCGCGATCTCGCCCCCCAAGGCATTCACCCGGCAGGGCCCGACTGTTTCCCCCCGCACGGACGGCACGCCGTATGCAATCCCGATCATCTTCCGCGGACAGGAAGCCAATCTCGTCGTTCACCTGAGTCGCGCATGATCACACGTCCTCTTCGAACAACTTTTAACGGAAACATCATGATGTTCGCCACCCGTTTTGCACATGGATTCATCCTGGCCATCGTGGCATCGGTGCTTTTCCCGTCGCCGCGGGCCCATGCAAACACTGCCATCCGCATCGACGGCTCCTCGACGGTTTACCCGATTTCCAACGCGGTCGCGGAGGAATTCGAGAAGCTGAACAACGGCGTCGACGTCGACGTTGCGGTTTCCGGAACCGGCGGTGGCTTCGCCAGGTTCTGCCGCGGCGAAACTCAGGTTTCCAACGCCTCGCGCCCGATATCGGCCAAGGAGATGAAAGCCTGCCGCGAAGCCGGTATCCGCTACGTGGAAATGCCCGTTGGTTACGACGCGCTGACCGTCGTGGTCAATCCGAAAAACGACTTCGTGAAGAGCCTGACACCGGCCCAACTGAAGCAAATATGGGAACCCGCTGCCAAAGGCAAGATCGCCACCTGGCAGCAGATCAACCCCGCGTTTCCCGACCTGCGCCTCCGGCTATACGGCCCCGGCGCCAATTCGGGCACCTTCGACTACTTTACCGAAGCCGTCGTCGGCAAGGCCAAGCAGTCGCGCAACGACTACATCGCCTCGGAAGACGACTACCTGATCGTGCGCGGCGTCAAGCGCAACGCCGGAGCCATCGGCTATTTCGGCTACGCCTACTATCTGGAAAACAAGCGCAAGCTCAAGGCGGTGCCGATCGACAACGGCAAAGGTCCCGTGCTGCCCTCGCCGGAGACCGTCGAGAACGGCTCCTACGCCCCGCTCTCGCGACCGATCTTCATCTACATCGCTGCCAGTGCGCTGGAACGCGCCGAGGTGCGCGATTTCATCGTCTACTATCTGAAGAACGGCCCGCGTATCGTCAAGCAGCAGAACTACGTGCCGCTCACCGCCGCCGTCTATCAGACCAACCAGAAGAACATGGAAGAAAGCCGCTTCGGCACCGTTTTCGCCGGCGCCGAGGCTCACGGAACAGGCATCGAGGAAATGCTCAAGCGGCCGCCGCAGGAGTAACAAACACCTCGACGAACACCCCGCCTCAGCGCCTCCGGGCGTGAGGCTTCTCCGGGGAGCGACGCCCTGGTTGCGGCCCCGTTCGCCCCTTTTCTCCCGTTCGCACTCCGGTACCGGCGGGCTGGAAGTTCGGCACCAGATGACGCCTGCCGTTGCCGATCAGGTCGGCGCGTCCCATCTGCTTCAGCGCCTCGCGCAGCAGCGGCCAGTTTTCCGGATCGTGGTAACGCAGGAAGGCCTTGTGCAGCTTGCGTTGCCGGCCGCCGCGCACCGTCTCGACACGCGGCGCGGCGCGCGCGACTTTCTTCAGCGGGTTGCGCTCCGAGTGGTACATCGCCGTGGCAATGGCCATCGGTGTCGGCAGGAAGGTCTGCACCTGGTCGAGGCGGAAGTCGTTGCGCTTGAGCCAAAGCGCCAGCGCCAGCATGTCCTGGTCGGTCGTTCCCGGGTGCGCGGCGATGAAGTACGGGATCAGGTACTGCTCCTTGCCGGCTTCCTTCGAGAACTTGTCGAACAACTGCTTGAACTTGTCGTAGGTGCCGATGCCCGGCTTCATCATGTGCGCCAGCGGCCCCTCCTCGGTGTGCTCGGGCGCGATCTTCAGGTAGCCGCCGACGTGGTGCGTGACCAGTTCCTTGACGTATTCCGGCGAGCGCACGGCGAGGTCGTAGCGCAGGCCGGAGCCGATCAGGATGCGCTTGACCCCCTTGATGGCCCGCGCCTTGCGGTAGAGCCCGACCAGCGGCGCGTGGTCGGTGTTGAGGTTCTCGCAAACGTCCGGGAATACGCAGGATAGCCGCCGGCACGCGGTCTCGATGCGCTTGTCCTTGCAGGCCATCCGGTACATGTTCGCCGTCGGGCCGCCAAGGTCGGAAATGAAGCCGGTGAAGCCCGGCGTCTTGTCGCGGATATCCTCGATTTCCTGCAGGATCGAATCCTCCGAACGACTCTGGATGATTCGCCCCTCGTGCTCGGTAATCGAGCAAAAGGTGCAGCCGCCGAAGCAGCCGCGCATGATGTTGATCGAGAAGCGGATCATCTCGTAGGCGGGAATCTTCGCGTCGCCGTACGAAGGGTGCGGTTTGCGCTGGTACGGCAGGCCGAAGACGCCGTCCATCTCCGGGGTGGTCAGCGGAATCGGCGGCGGGTTCAGCCAGACGTCGCGTTCACCATGCGCCTGCGTCAGGGCGCGCGCGTTGCCGGGATTCGACTCCAGGTGAAAGGTCCGCGAGGCGTGCGCATACAGCACCGGATCGTCCTTGACCTGCTCGTAGGACGGCAGGCGTACCGCCGTGCGCGCGCGGTCGAGCTTGTGCGCCCCGGCTGGCTGGAAACGGATCGGCTGCGCGGAAGGAGCCTTCGCATTTTTCTCTTCAGCCACTTCGCCATAAGGATTCGGATGCCGGATCAGCGGCCCCGGCGCATCGACGTCGGTCGAGTCGATCTCGGCCCAGTCGTCACCCGGCAGCCGGCCGCGCGGCACCATGAAGCCGCTGCCGCGCAGGTCGCGGATGTGTTCGATCGGCTCGCCGGCGGCCAGGCGGTGCGCCAGCGCGACGATGGCGCGCTCGGCGTTGCCGAAGAGCAGCAGATCCGCCTTGGAGTCGGGCAGCACCGAGCGCCGCACCTTGTCCGACCAGTAGTCGTAGTGGGCGATGCGGCGCAGGCTGGCCTCGATCGAGCCGATCACCACGTTGGCGTCTGAATACGCCTCGCGGCAGCGCTGGGCGTAGACCACCACGGCGCGGTCAGGGCGCCTGTTCGGCTCGGCGTTCGGTGTGTAGGCGTCGTCCGAGCGGATCTTGCGGTCCGATGTGTAGCGGTTGACCATCGAATCCATGTTGCCCGCCGACACGCCGAAGAACAGGTTCGGCTTGCCGAGCGCCCGGAACGGATCGGCCGAATGCCAGTCCGGCTGCGCAAGGATGCCGACGCGAAAGCCCTGCGCCTCGAGCAGGCGCCCGATCAGCGCCATCGCAAAGCTCGGATGGTCGACGTACGCGTCGCCCGAGACGATGATCACGTCGCACGAATCCCAGCCGAGCGCGTCCATCTCGGCGCGCGACATCGGAAGATACGGCGCTGTGCCGAAGCGCTTGGCCCAGTATTTACGGTAGGAAAAGAGAGGTTTCGGAGTGTCGGACGACATAGGGCCTTGAAGGGGGAGAGAAAGGCAAGGGGCGGATTCTACAGGGTTTTCTGAACACGACAGGTGCGCGGAAAAGACCCAAACATCGCCGAAAAGTTCTCTGCTCTAGTCGCGCGTCAGAAATGCCTCGATCGCCTGCGCCACGAGTTCCGGCTGGTCGTGCTGCACGTTATGGCCGGAGTCGGGGATATCGACACATTGGAGATTGGGGATGCTTCCCCGGCGGCGCACGAACTCCTGCGGCTCGTTGCCGAAGCGGCGGACGACGAACCCGTGCTCGGCGATTGCCAGCAGCACCGGCGCCTTGATGCGCCGCCAGCACGCCAGCGAATCATCGATGTGATATGGCAGCGGCGATGGAACGCGATGCCACGGATCAGAGGCCATCTCGACGGTCGAGTCGGCGTTAACCCGCGAGATGTGCCATGAGAGGAACGTCGCACGTTCCTCCGTCAGGCGGGGATTCGATTCCAGCAGCCGCGCCGCGAACGCTTCCGCCGTCGGATACAGGCTTCGCGGCGGCCCGTTTTCCAGATTCCGCAGCCAGTTGCCGAGCAGCCGCGGGGAATTGTCGTCGATCGCCGGCTTGAGGCCGAGGAAATCGAGCATCACCAGTTGGGCGACCCGCTCCGGACGCGTTCCGGCATACGACGCCGAGATGTTCGCGCCCATGCTGTGACCGACGAGGCGAACCGATCTGTCCGGGGAGAAATGTTTTAGCAGGCAATCCAGATCGGCGTAATAGTCCGGAAACCAGTAGGGCCGGTTGAGCCATTCCGATTCACCGTAACCGCGCCAGTCCGGCGCGACCACGTGCCAATCATTCTTGAGCGCATCGACGACGAACTGGAACGTCGGGGAACAGTCCAGCCAGCCGTGCAGAAAAAACACCAAGGGAGCGTCGTTAGACCCCCAGTGCCTGATGTTGTAACGCAGACCACGGATGTCGATTTTCTCGGTTCGCGATTTTTTGTGGCGCATGGCACAGCTGGACATGAGATTGGTAAAGGGCGACAGATTTTGCCACGAGTGGTGACACTCGTGGCCTTACCCACCTTCTCCGCTGAGCGAAGGACGCCGGCCGAATAACAGGTTGGCGTGACGTACGAGAAGCTGCGGAAACGATTCTACTTGCCGCCACCGCCACCGCCACCGCCACCGCCACCGCCACCGCCACCGCCACCGCCACCGCCACCGCCACCGCCACCGCCACCGCCATTACCACCGCCATTACCACCGCCGCTGCCTCCGCCGTGCCCACCACTGCTATTGCCACCCTGTCCGCCTCCGCCATTACCACCGGCGTTACTGCCTCCAGAGCCACTTCCACCCCCCCGGCCGCTGCTAGCGGCGCCTTTCCCTTCGTTGCTGGCGACCCCGCCCTTGTTACCGCCGGCATTCGACTGACCTGACTTCCCGCGCGACGTTGAGGCAGCGGCGGAAGCCGCCCGCGCCGTCGTAGCTGGCGTACTCTTCTTTCCCGCGTTATCGGTCTTGGAGGCACTGACAATCGAACCAAGCCTGACCCCCATCTGATTCGCGATTTGCCCCCAGCCCATCCCGGCTGCACGCTGCGCCAGAACGCCCGACAGGGACACAGGCCCCAATGCGGTCATCACCGTGCCTCCGTTCATCGCCGCGGCAATTTGCGTCGGTGTCGGATTGGCAATCCCTTGCCTGGCGAGATCCGCTTTCGCCAGGGACAGCGCGACATTGATGTTTCCATACCCGAGTTTCCCCGTGGCTGGCGCAAACGTCACCGAGGAAACCGTTGGGTCCGGACTGACCAGCGTAATGCTTGTTCCGTCGCGCAACCCGGTCACCAGCGACTGGGCATTCGCCGGTGATCCGGCAAAGGTGCTGTAGTAACCGACGAGCTGGCTTTCCGGAACAGTAGCCGCGGCACTTGCCGCCGGCTGGCCTCCCCCGGTCTGGGCCCAAACCGCCCCCCCCGTCATTATCCCGACGGCGGCGACGGCCAAGGCGATGGTGGTCATTTTTCCTGACATGATCAACTCCTCTCTGACAAGATGTTCGGAACGAGAGCAGGCGCTATTTCTGATGTTTCCCCTCGCTTTTCAGCGTGGCACACCCACAAGGTCAAAACAAGTGTGCGCTGATTCCTGAGAACTGATTTTGACCCGGGCGGAACGCTTACGTATCCTCGCCCCATGCATCCCTTTCCCTGGAAACGCGCTTCGCTCTGGTTGCTGGCCATCCTGCTCGTTTCGTTCGCATTCTGGCTGGCCCTGCCGAGGATTCTTGGTCTGGCGGCTGAACGCTGGCTGGCCGTCCCCGGTGTCGAGTCCCTGCGCGTCGACATCGACGAAATCGGTACCGGCCAGGCGCGACTGCGCGAAGTGGGTGCCGTTTATCGCAGCGCATCAGGCCACCTGCTCAGCGCATCGATGCACGGAATTACCCTCGCCTACTCGCTCACCGAAAGCCGCATTCAGCAGCTCGACGTCGACAGCGCCGATCTTGAGATCGCTCCGGCCGCGACGACAGAGAAATCGCCGTGGCCACACCTCAACTGGCCACGCACGCCGATAAGCGACGTGCGAATCGACGATCTGCGCCTGGCGTTACGCAAAACGGATGCTCCGCTTCTGAAAGCGCGCGGCCATCTCCACGTCCGCCAGGACGAGGAACGGCTGTCGGCGGAATTCAGGACAGAAGGCGGTTTGGCGCGCCTGACAGCCGCTCCGGCCGAAGGCACGGGGGAAATTCTCGAATTCCAATCTGAATGGAGACCGGAGAACGGCCCGCCGTCAAACGTGGCGCTGCGCATCGACCGGGAACCGGCACGGCAACCGGCAACACTGAGCGGCAAGGTCGCGCTTCCTACCCTGACCGGTCTCGCGAAGGAGTTGGGACTTGACCTGCCGGTCGAACTCTCGGACGGAATACTGGCTTTGCGGGCCGACGCGGTTCTGGGCCGCACAGCCGGAACCCTCGGCGAACTCAGCGGAGAAAGCGAATTGACCGATGCACGCGGGCAATTAACGCAGACGTCCATGCCCGTCGAATTTTCTTCAGCAGGAAAGCTGCGTTTTTCCTGGCAGACTTCGTCCGCACGACTCGAACTGCAACCCGACTGGCAATGGCGGATTGACTCGGGAGGAAAACAACCGCTCAGTGCAACAGGCCGCCTGAAAAGCGCCTTCGCACTAAATCACTCCGGAGGCACGATACGTGGCGAGGGCGCCTTCCCGTTCGTCTTGCACACAGAAGCATGGGGCAACTGGGAAGGCGCCGTGCAACAGCTCCGGTTGACGCGGGATGCAGCGACGGAAGAAAGGAACTGGAGCGCCATGGACGCACAACTGCGTCTCAAGGGCGGCGTAAAACTGTGGCAGCAGGACGTCTTTCAGGTCAGCAACGCGCGGGCGACGGGAAATCTCGCGCTGCACTGGTCGCGCCCGGGCAAAATCCGCGCCGAAATTGCGGTGCTAGCCACGGCGGATCGCGTCGGCAGGAAAGGGAACACGCCCGTAAGTACAGGACCAACGACGTGGGCGGTGGATACTGACGCCACGGCCAGAACGGACGACGATTTCTGGAAGACGTTGGAATTGAAGGGCGACGCCAGCACGCCGCAGTTGAAAATCGATTTCGGTGCCGGCAATACGCTGACGCTTGGCCCGAGCCGCGTGCAACTGGCGCGGTTGCGGCCAGCCGAACGGAACGGCCGGCCGGCGCTGGAAAACACCACCGCCGAGTTGCAGCTATCCACCGAGCCCGGACGCCTGGGATCGTGGCCGGTTCCCGCCCTGCAAACTCGCCTCCGGCTGAACAACGGCTCTCTGCATGGCGACGGCGCGCTCTACCAGCAGGCCGAGGAAGTGCTCCGCTTCTCCGGTTCACATGCACTGTCCGGAGGATGCGGCGAAGCGACACTCTCCACCAGACAATCCCTGCCGACGCTCGACAAGCTGCTGCAACCGCGTCCGCCGCACCTGCTTCCGCTCGCTCTTGGCGCAGGAGAAGCGGACGGACGCATCGACTTGAACTGGTGTTCGCAACCGGCAGCGACGATCGAGGCAAAAGGGGCGCTTCAATTACGCGGCGCAACTCTCGGCTGGGACCAGGCACGGGTCCAAAGCGTGCAAGGCACGCTGCAACTCGACGGACTGACGCCCCTGCACGGCCGGATCAACTTCACGTCACAGAGTGGGCAACTGGCGACTGGGACATCGCTGAGCGATATGAAGGTCGACCTGGCACTCGGCGAACGGTCGATGACCGTGCATGCGCTGCATGCCGGTCTGCTCGGCGGAACCGTGCACGGCGGGCCGCTCACCCTGGACTGGCCACCAACGGGCCAACCCTTGCCGCTGGTAATCCATGGGATCGATCTGGGGCAACTGCTCGCATTGCCCAACGTTCATGGACTCTCCGGAAGCGGGAAACTGAACGGCGTCCTGCCGCTTGTCTATCGGGCGGGCAGCCTGGAAATCCCGGACGGGCGATTGACGAGCTCCGGCACAGGCACGATCAACTATGCGCCATCGGCGGCGCTCCCCGACAATCCCGGTTTGCAGGCCCTGCGCAACTTCCATTTCCGAGACCTCGACGTCACGCTGCGCTACGCCGCCGACGGCACTTACCGGCTACACAACACGCTGGAGGGCAACAATCCCGACTTTTACGGCGGCTATCCCATCCGTTTCAAACTCGACATCAACGGCGCATTGCCCGGTGTGTTCCGCGCCGCCCTCTTCTCCGGCGACTTCAACCGACACATTCTGGAACAATTGCGCTCGGGCACCTTGGAATAATTTTGTTAATCTTGCGCCAAACCACCGCACGGAGCACCCCGATGACCAGGACGTTTCCCCTGTTTCCACTCGCCGCAATGGCCCTGCTGCTCGGCGCCTGCTCCCCGACGGTGCGCATCGAGGCACCGGAGAAACCGATCGAAATCAACATGACCTTGAACATCAAACACGAAATCCTGGTCAAGGTTGAAAAGGACGTTCAGGAATTATTCGATTCGGACAAAGGGCTGTTTTGAGCGCTGTGCTTACCTATCTTGACCAAGGAAATGCCATGAAAACTTTGACAAGAACCTGCTTTTTCAGCCTGCTTTTCGGCCTGTTTCTCATGGTGTCCGGCGCCTTTGCCGCCGATCTGACGACGGCCAAGAGCCAGGGCTGGATCGGCGAGCAGAACGACGGTTACCTCGGCGTCGTCAAAAGCAACGCACCGGCGGACGTCAAGGCCCTGGTGGCCGATGTCAATCGCCAGCGCAAGGCCCAGTTTTCCCAGATTGCCACCAAGAACGGCATCTCCGAATCGGAGGCGGCCAAAGTCTTCGCCCGCGAGGCGGCATCGCGGACGGCGGCAGGCAACTACGTCCAGAATCCGGCGGGCGCCTGGCTCAGGAAATAACCTCGACGCCGGCCTGCTCAGGCCAGCCGACCTTCCCGATAATCCGCGAGCGCCTGATAGACCTCCTGTTCGCTGTTCATGACGAACGGTCCGTATTGAACGACTGGCTCCCCCAACGGCCGACCGGCGATCAGCAAGACCCGGGCTTCTGAAGCCGCTTCGATCACCACGCCGTCTGCCTCCGGATCGTTCGCCAAGATGGCCATGCGCTGCGCCGGAACGCCCGTGCCACCGACGGCAATTTCACCTCGATAAACATAGAGGAAGGCGTTTTTCCCGGGCGGCAACGCCTGATCAAACCTTCCGCCGGCTGGCAGATGGATGTCGAGATACAACGGCGCGGTCGCCTCGCGCGTCACCGCCCCTGGCACCCCATGGCTCTCGCCGGCGATCACCGTCACCGCGACACCAGATTCGGTGACGAATCGCGGCAGATCTGCTGCCGCGAAGTCGCGGTACCACGGATCGCACATCTTTTCCTTTGCGGGCAGGTTGAGCCAGAGTTGGAAGCCCTCCATCACCCCGGATTCCTGCTGCGGAATCTCCGAGTGGATGACTCCTCGACCGGCCGTCATCCACTGAACACCGCCGCTTTCGAGTACGCCTTCATGGCCGGCGCTGTCGCGGTGACGCATGCGTCCGGCGAGCATGTATGTGACCGTCTCGAAGCCGCGGTGCGGATGGTCGGGAAATCCGGCGATGTAGTCGTCCGGATTGTCGCTGCCGAAGGCATCGAGCATGAGAAATGGATCGAGTCGCTTTTGCAGGCTCTGGGTCAGTACACGGGTCAGCTTGACGCCGGCGCCGTCCGAAGTGACCTTGCCGGCAATCAACTGCTCGACCGTGCGCGAATGCAGGATCGTTGCAGATGGCCTCGATGCGTTCATGATCTTCCTCCGGTCACGCCACCGCCGCGACGATCTCCGCTTCCGCCTCGGCAAACCCCTGCTTCGCCGCGTCCGGCCCCATGTTCAGCCCTTCGGCGTAGATGAAGCTGACGTCGGTAATGCCGAGGAAGCCGAGCACAGTGCGCAAGTACGGTACCTGTGTATCGAATGCGGTATCGCGGTAGCGTCCGCCACGCGCCAGGCCGACATAAACCTTCTTGCCTTTTAGCAGCCCCTCCGGACCTTTCTCCGTATAACGGAAAGTGACACCGGCACGAGCGATGGCATCGATCCAGCTCTTGAACTGCACCGGCACGCCGAGGTTGTACATCGGAACGCCCAGCACGATCACATCGGCTGCCTGCACCTCGGCGATCAGCGCGTCGTCGAGCGCCACACGTGCGGCTTGCTCCGGGGTGCGCAGGTCCGCCGGCGTAAACAAGGCGCCCAGCGCGCTCTCGTCGAGAATCGGGTGCGGATCGGTCGCCAGGTTGCGCAGGATGAGTCCCGCAGACGGATTCGCCGCTTTCAACTTGGCGACGATGCTGTCGGCGACGCGGGTGGAATTGGCGCCATGACGGGCGCTGGAATTGATTTGCAGGATGTTCATCCGGATCTCCTTGGGTTTGCGATGACGATGGGCAGACTTTATTCCCGCGCTAAATGGTCCGGAAGACGCTTATTCGGATAACATTGTTCCACTTATGGAACAATTAGACCCCAACGACCTGTTGATCTTCGCCCGCGTTGCCGAAATGGGCAGTTTCAGCCGTGCCGCCGAACAAATCGGGCTGCCGAAATCGACCGTATCGCGGCGCATCACGCTGCTGGAGGAGCGCCTCGGCGAACGGCTGATGCTGCGCACGACGCGGCGCCTGACGCTGACCGAGTTCGGCCTGCAGTTGCTCGAACACGCCCGGCAGGTCGCCGCCGAGGTCGATGCCGTCAAGGCGCTTTCCGAATACCGCCAGGCCCGCCCGAGCGGACGACTGCGCGTATCGATGCCGAGCGACTTCGCGACGTTCTTGTTGACCGACATGCTCGCCGCCTTCGTCACGCTGCATCCGGAAGTCTCGCTCGAACTCGACCTCTCGCCGCGCCGCGTCGATCTGCTCGGGGAAAACTTCGATCTGGCGATCCGCATCGGTGACTTGCCCGACGACGCCCTCCTCGCCGCACGAAAACTTGCCGATTTCGACGCTGGGCTCTACGCCGCTCCCGCCTACCTCGCCGATCATGGCGATCCGCAAACGCCTGCCGATCTTGCCGCACACCGCTCTCTGCGCCTGCTCGGACGCCAAGGCGAGCCGATCACCTGGCGACTACGGCACGGTGACGAAATGTGGGAAGGACTGCCGCCGGGGTCCGCCACGGCCAACTCACCGGAATTGCTGATCCGCCTCGCCATCGCCGGCGCCGGTATTGCCTCGGCGCCCACCATCTTCGCGCAGCCCAGCATCCGCAGCGGACTCCTGCGCCGCGTGCTCCCCGCCTGGACGCCACCGTCGCATACCGCCTGGGCAGTCTTTCCGGGCCGGCGGCTGATGCCGGCGAAAACCCGGGCGTTCATCGAGATGCTGCTCGCCGCCATGACATAATGCGGCCGCTCTATTACTAAAGTCAGTTTTTTTGATTTCGACGTGAATTACGTCACGCAAGCCCGGCAAGCCCGATGCTACCCTACAATCGCCTTCCGGATAACCGGTTGCGCGAGGTTCCTGGCTACAAGAGAAGTTGCAACACATTCCGTCAACACGGAATCAATCACGAGGACATCCATGTTTCTTTTCGACGAAAAACGCAAGCAGTCAGACCGGAGAACCAGAGATGATGGTCCGCCGGAAGGGTGCCGTGAACGTCGAAGCGCCAACGACCGCCGGCAGACTGTCATTGCCGAAATCACACTGCAGGAATGGACCCGGCATTTCCTCAGGTTCCAGGAAACGGGCCTGTCCAAGCATCACCTGCCAGACAACGCGGCAAACGCGCCTGCAACGAAGATAAAAACAACGGCCTGATGTAACGCAGCTTCAGGCTGGCGGAGGAGGCATTACCGCCCCGCGCCCTGTTGCTCTGTCAGTTATTCCCCGTCTCGCCGGTACGCATGTCATGCCAGCGCATCGGCGAAATGCCGTACTGCCGGGAAAGTTGCGTCGCGAACGCCTCGAACTCCGTCCGCATATTCGCCTGTTTGTACAGTTCGAGCAGGCGCATCGACGTTTTGAACGAGTTGGCCGGGTGCGAGTCAATGAAACTCTTGAGCACATCGATGGCACTCTGGGTCTGACCGTAGGCCAGCATGATGTCCGCCATTTCCACCGGACGCTCGACCTCCTCGGGATCATCCGCCGGACGTGGCGCCGGATTCGCCGACTCGACAACCGGTGCTTCCTCCGGCTTTGGCTGCGGCTTCGGACTCACCATCTGCGGCTTGGGCATTCGCTGGCCGTCCTTCCCGCCGCCGATCATCGCCTCGACAACATTGACCTGCTGCGAGTCTGACGAAGCCGGGGCACTCTTGGCGCGGCGGTAAAGAAGGGTGCCCAAGCCAACCCCGAAACCCAGCACACCGAGCAGAAGCACACCGACATCGAGCCCGTCTGCGGCATCGGCAACCGGGGCCACCTCCGGCGCCGGCGGCGCCGGTGGAGTGATGGCGGGAGGCTCGACGGCTTTCTCGCTCTCGACCGGACTGGCCTGGCTCGCCAGACTGTCCATGCCGGTTGATGCAGCAACGGCCGGCGCGGCGTTGGAAGGCGCTGGCTCCGGCGGTTTCTCGGCCTCCAGGTTGGCGAGATTGATACGCGCAACATTCAGCTCGACGGAGATGAGCCGTGTCTCCAACTCCGCCAGCAGCGTCTGCACGGCCGGCGGCGGCGAAGGATACTGCTCGCGCAACGACTTCATCTGGGCGCGCGCACTGATGATCTGCTGCTCGACGCCGCTGATCCTGGCACTCAGTTCGGCGCCGACCTGAGCCGGGGAAAGCTCGCCAGCCGGCTGTTGAAACAGCGGCTCGTTGGAAGAAAGCACCAGCCGATCGTCCGCTTCCGCCGCCTTGACCGGAGCGGTTTTCGTGGGCTTCGGCGCCGCCGCGGGTGCTGGAGCAACCGCACGCTCGACTTTCTTGCGTCTGGTCGGAGGCGGCGGATAGTTGAGATCGACGCCTTCCGGCAACAATTCATCGCCAGCCGAAGAGCTTAGCCAATCCGGATTGAGCGCGACCATCTGACCGACAAAACGCCTCTGTGCCGCCTTGCTGCGCGGGTACAACCGGCGCGCCATGTCCTGCGCCGTTTCCCCGGGCTGCGCCGTGCGGGCCGAACTCACCACTGTCCGGCGCGGCTTGTCTTCTCTCGCAACGGTCGACGCTGCGGGAGCCACGACAGTCGTACGGCTCTCACGGGAAACCACCGGCAAGCTTGCAACAGCTTCCTTTGGCGGCGGCGAAAGCAAGGCGACGAAATGGCGGGTAAGGTAGGTTCCGCAGCCGGTGTAAATCGCCAGTTGCACGACCGGATCGGCGACTTGCCGCCGCGTGCTGATCAGCAGGCGGGGCGGATTCGCCTCGAAGGCGATATGTGCATTTTCCAGCCACGGAGCGTCGGATATCGCCTCCGGCGCTGTCGTCGCCAGATGGAAACATCCTTGCGAAATCGACTCCGTCGCATTGACAACAGGTATTTCAGCCCTGAACCGTTCACCGAGCGCACTCAGTACTCGAAGTTCACCGAGTCCCGCTGCGTTTGCCGAGAATGGCAATGTGAGGCAAAAAGCAAGTGCTAGCAATCGGTGACCTGGTACGCGCATGGCGAAGTTCTCCCTTGAAACACTCGGATTTTATAGCACTGAGTTCATTGGACTCTGTGAACTATTCCCCTTTTCTTGCTTCAACACTGCCACATTTTTCTCTGGACAACGCCAAGTTCTCGCGCTCATCGGCTGTTTGTCTATCGGCCTTTCGGCATAGTTACAACATCTTTCGCCAGCGCGACACTCATTTGAGACAGCGCGCGACGCAGGGCGGTGACCACCGCTTCGTGACCACTCCCCGGCATCGGCTCATCGATCGTCGTACGTCCCAGCGCCGCCACATCGCCCGAGACGGGGCGAATCGACCAGGCCGCTTCAAGCTGGATACTCCCCCCGGCCACTGTATCGATTCGCTCAATCGTCACCTGAATGCGCAAATCCGGTTTTGCGCCGGCAAAATCGTCGCGCAGCCAGATATCCGGGCTACCGAGCAAGCGTCGCAGGTCGCGCGCGACGACACGCGGCACCTCGCTTTTGAGTGGAGCCGCCCAACGGTCGAACTCACTGATTACGACCTCGTTTGCAGATTTCGTGAGCACAATCTGTGGCCGATCCCACAACTCGGGGATACGCACGGAGACAAGTTCGATGCGCCGCAACTGCGCGTTCGTTGCGACACGATCGTCCGCCACCGACTCGGTGCCGAGGGTGTAGAGGCGTGACGGCGGCGTGGTGCCGCAAGCAGCGAGCAGGAGTGCGCCGAGCACCAGCGCCGGCAGAGCGTTCTTCATGGATTATTCCTCCCTGGCCTTGCCCCGGATCAATGACTCGGGGTGGCGTGACTGGTATTCGAGGACGGTGCGCGCCTCCGCCGCGGCCCGCGACACTTCGCGCAGGGTGTCGCGCAGATCCTGCTGCAGCATCGAATCGTCGGCCAGTTGCCGCTCGACGCTCTTCAGCGTGCCGTCGAGCGCCTTGATCGCGTCGCGCACGTCTTCGGAAATCTTGTCCAGCGGCAAGGCGTCGAGTTTCCTGACCAGATCGCCGACCAGCACGATCAGGTCGGCGGCCTGCTGTTCGAACTTGACCAGCGAACCGGGAATCGTCGGCAGGATCGGCGGATTGCTCTCCCAGGCTACGGGTGCGCGCGGCGCGTCCTTGAAGTAATCGAGCGAGATCAGCAACTGCCCCGAAACGAGGCTGCCGGTACGTAGTTGACCGCGCAGGCCGCCGGCCACCAGGACATCCAGCCCCTCGCGCACGGACTTCACCGTTTTCCCCTTGCGGATATTGATCTTGCTCAGACGGTTGGGATAGAGCTCTATGTCGACGGCCATCTTGACAACACCGCGTTTTTCGTCGATGTCGCCACCAACGTTGGTCACCTTGCCGACCTCGAAGCCGCGGAAGTCGACCGGTGCGCCAACCGCGAGGCCGCGGATCGACTCGTCGAAGAGCATGCGCACCTGGATCACCTCGGTATCTTCAACGGCCATCGCCTGCGCCTTGCGCTCGAACAGCCGGAAAACCGCATCGCCCCCGACCGGCTGCGCCGCCTCCGGATTGCCACGCGTCTCGAAGGCGATGCCGCCCGACAGTAAGGCGTTGAACGACTGCGTATCGACGCGGACGCCGCCCGCACTGAGTTCGACATCGATGCCGCTCGCCTCCCAGAAGCGCGTCTGGGAATTGACGAAGCGGTCGTACGGCGCCCGGACGAACACCTGGATGTTGACACCCTTCCCTTCCCGGTCCATCTCGTAGTTAACGACCTGCCCGACGGCCATCCGCCGGTAGTAGACCTGCGACCCGGTATCGAGCGATCCGAGCTGAGTCGCCCGCAGAAGGTAATGCCTGCCCGGCTCGGTGAAGGCCACAAGCGGCGCACGATCGAGCCCCTGAAACTCGCGCTTCTCCACACTCGACTTGCCGACGTCCATGCCGATGAACGCCCCCGAAAACAGCGTTCCCAGCCCCTCGACGTTGGTGCCACTGACGCGCGGACGCTCCACCCAGAAACGCGCATCCTCGACCAGCAGCGGCTCGGCCGACTTGGCCATGCGGATCACCGCGCGGACGTGCTGCAGATCGCTTGAGAGCTCCACCCGCTCGACGGTGCCGATCTCGACGTTCTTGTAGCGCACCTTGGTCTTGCCGGGCTCGATCCCATCGGCGGTCCTGAACGTCACTTCGATCTCCGGCCCACGCTGCATCGCCGTGCGCACGACCAGCCCGACCCCCACCAGGAGGGCGATCAGCGGCACCAGCCAGACCAGCGACCAGCGGGTTTTCCGCCGCTCGACCACGGCCGTCGGAATCTCGTCCGGGGGTATCTCGGAAAAATCAACCAAGGGAGTCTCCTGTTGGATAACGTTGCTCCTGCGGATCCCACAACAACCGGGAATCGAAGGACATCGCAGCGAACATCGTGATGACGACCAACGCGGCGAAAGCGATGGCGCCAGGGCCGGGATCGATCGACGCCAGCGCTGAAAACTGCACCAGTTGCGCCAGCAAGGCCACGACGAAGATGTCGAGCATCGACCATTTGCCGACGAACTCGACCATCCGGAACAGCCGCGTACGCTGCAGCGGCTCCCAGCGCATCCGCCGCTGCGCCGAATAGGTGAGGAAAGTCAGCGCCAGCAGCTTGGCGAGCGGCACGAAAATGCTCGCCGTAAAGATGACGATCGCCAGATCGTAGGCCCCGTCGCGCCAGAAATAGGCGACGCCGCTCATGATCGTGTCGGCCTGCTCGCCGAACAGCGAGCGGGTGACGGTGATCGGCAGGATGTTCGCCGGAATCAGCAGGATGTAGCCGGCAATCAGCAGCGCCCACGTTCGCCCGAGGCTGTCCATCTTGCGCCGGTGCAGCGCCGCACCGCAGCGGGGGCAATGCCTGCGCTGCGTCTCGCCATCGCCCGGCCAGTGGCTGAGCAGCCCGCAGGCCGGGCAGCAGACCAGCCCGCGCGACAAGGCGGAAAAGCGCAGCTCTCCCGCCCCACGATTGCGATGCGCGACCGGGGGAATCTCCCGCCGCGACAGGTCCGCATAACACGCCCACACGGAATGCAGATCGTAGGACGTGGCTGACGCCACCGACGCCAGCATCAAGGCCAGGAACGCCCACAGCCCGTAGCCCGGCGACACGTCCGCGAGGTGCGAGAGCTTCACCATGGCCACGATGATGGCCAGCATGAACACATCGAACATCAACCAGTGCGACGCTGCCGTCAGGACGCGCATCAAGCGCGTGAAATGCGGGACGACGCGCCCGAAGCGCAACGGCAGGAGAATGCCGACCTGCAGCAGGAACAGCAGCGCCGGCGCAACGATCAGCACACCGATGACCAGCGCCGCCACACCCGACTGCCCGGCCCGCGACAAGGCGAGCGCGCCGGAAAAGAGGGAGGTCTCGGTGTGCTGGCCGCTCACCGAAAGAGTGACGACCGGAAAGACGTTGGCCAGCAGCAACAGGATCAGTCCCGCCAGGCTCCACGCGACGGCGTGGTCCAGCGGCTTGCCGGGATGCCGCAACAGGACGCCGTTGCAGCGCCGGCAGCGCAGCGCGACGTTGCCCGGCGCATCGATCGGCACATCAACCACGCGCTGAACGAGATCGCACTCGTGGCAGGCGATGAGGTGGTCGTGTGGAACTGCGGGGTCGTTCATCGTGGGAAATCCGGCGTTGCGCGGCGGGAGCGACGCCATTTTAGCCGCCGGCGTAGCGAACCGGGGTCTTCTGACGCATCGCCGACTGCGCCACGTGATCGAGCGGCAGCACATGCGTCTGCTTGACCTTCTGCAGCGCGATGCTGCTCTTCACGTGTGCCACGCCGGGCAGCCGCAGCACGTGCGACATCATCAGTTCGGAAAACGCCTGCAGATCGGGGGCGACAATACGCAGGAAGTAGTCGGCGTCGCCGGTCACCGAGTGGCATTCCAGCACTTCGGGGATGGCTGCCACGGCGCTCTCGAAGGCCGCCGATTCGGTCCGGCCGTGACGCTCCAGCAGAACGTGGGCGAACGCGATCACACCCAGGCCAATGGCCACCGGATCGAGCAGCGCCGCATAGCCCGCAATCAACCCGGATTCGTTCAGGCGCTGCAAGCGGCGGCTGATTTGCGAGGCGGAAAGATTGACGACGGCGCCAAGCGCAGCGTTAGTCGCATTGGCGTCACGCTGCAACGCATCGAGCAACACCAGATCGTAGCGGTCGAGAACAATTTCCTGCACATTAACCTCCATTTGCGCACATAACTTGCGCACATGAACGGTTTATAGCACAACAACGAACACTCTTTTCGCGGTTGCAGGGCCAGAATTATTGCTTCGGCACGATGATGCACAAAGACCTCGTCATACCGGCGCAGGCCGGTATCCAGTATCGGAGAGCAATCGCCGACTGGACCCCGGCCTTCGCCGGGGGTGACGAGTTTATACATCACCTTGCCGAATCAACAGATCATTCCAGCCAACCACCGGACACCGCCATGAACCTCACCGAATCCCTCCTGCACGCACTGAAAGCCCACGGCGCGCAGCAAATCTTCGGCATCCCCGGCGACTTCGCCCTGCCCTTCTTCCGCATCATCGAGCAGACGCAGATCCTGCCGCTGTACACGCTCTCGCACGAACCGGCGGTCGGCTTCGCCGCCGACGCCTCGGCACGCGTCAACATGGGCCTCGGCGTCGCCGCCGTCACCTACGGCGCGGGCGCGCTGAACATGGTCAACGCGGTCGCCGCGGCCTACGCCGAAAAATCCCCGCTCGTCGTACTCTCCGGTGGCCCGGGCAAGGGCGAATCGCGTTCCGGCCTGCTCCTGCACCATCAGGCCAAGACGCTCGATTCGCAGTTCCAGATGTACCGCGAGATCACCTGCAACCAGGCGCGCCTCGACGATGCCGCCCGCGCCCCTGCCGACATCGCCCGCGTGCTCGGCAACTGCCTGCGCCACTCGCAGCCGGTCTATATCGAGATCCCGCGCGACATGGTGGCGCAACCGTGCGACACGGTGACCCGCGCCGCGCCACCGGACATCGACGACGACGCGCTCGATGCCTGCGTCGCCGAAATCCTCGCGCGCCTCAAGCAGGCACGCTCGCCGGTGCTGATGGCCGGCGTGGAAGTGCGCCGCTTCGGCCTCGAAGACAAGGTCGCGCAACTCTCGCGCCGACTCGGCCTGCCGGTCGTCACCAGTTTCATGGGCCGCGGCCTGCTGGTACATCACGACGCGCCGCTGATCGGCACCTACATGGGCGTCGCCGGCCTGCCGCACGTAACGCGGCTGGTCGAGGAATCGGACGGCCTGTTCCTGCTTGGCGAGATTCTCAGCGACACCAATTTCGCCGTTTCCGAGCAAAAGATCGACCTGCGCAAGACCATCCAGGCGCTCGATGGACAGGTCACGCTCGGCTACCACACCTACCCCGAAATCCCGCTAAACGCGCTCGTCGACCGCCTGCTCGCCACCGCGCCGGACGCTGGCGCAACAATCACGGCGCAGCGGCAGAGCTTCCCCTGCGGCCTCGTGGCCGACAACGCAACGCTTACGCCGACCGACATCGCCACGGCGGTCAACGACCTGATGGCCGTCCACGGAAAAATGCCGATCGCCGCCGACATGGGCGACTGCCTGTTCACCGCGATGGAAATCGAGTTCACCCCGCTCGTCGCCCCCGGCTACTACGCCACGATGGGCTACGGCGTGCCGGCCGGCCTCGGCATCCAGGCAGCCACCGGGCAGCGGCCGCTGATCCTCGTCGGCGACGGCGCCTTCCAGATGACCGGCTGGGAGCTGGGCAACTGCCGCCGCTACGGCTGGGACCCGATCGTCCTGCTGTTCAACAACGCCAGCTGGGAAATGTTGCGCACCTTCCAGCCCGAATCCTCGTTCAACGACCTCGGCCACTGGGGCTACGCCGAAATGGCCGCCGGCCTCGGCGGACACGGCGTGCGCGTCGGCACGCGGGCAGAGTTGAAGGCGGCGCTGGACGAAGCCATCACCGCCCGAGGCCAGTTCCGCCTGATCGAAGTCACGCTGCCACGCGGGGTGCTCTCGGCAACGCTGCAACGGTTTGTGGCGGGGGTGAAGCGGCTGTCGGGGGCGAAGTAGTTCGGCTTTGCCAGACACCCGTCACGCCCGCATCAGCGAATCACAACTCGCATTGCCTCCTGTCGCGGTATCGTTGAACAGCGTCGGAACTCACACTTTCGGCCAGGGGACTAAACCGCTCGCGCGGTAGGGGTGGCGCTCAACCGTAGCGGTGTGTTCTGGACAGCAAGAGGTTTGCGACGGCAGGAAGCTGCCGATGTTGGATATGAGGCAATCCCGCCTCGATTTCCGACAGGAGCAAGCCATGGAAAGCCAGAAACCTATCAGTCCGTTGCGGCAACGCATGATCGACGACATGCGGATGCGCAAGCTGTGCGACAAGACCCAGACCGGCTACCTGCGTGCGGTACGGCAGTTTGCCAAGTACCTTGGGCGCTCGCCCGATACGGCCACGGTCGAAGAGCTGCGCAATTACCAGCTGTATCTTGTTGATCACGGCATT